>JBBSYT010000078.1:0-34762 GCA_038045085.1 Nanobdellota archaeon | reverse complement strand
AAACAAAACATTAAAACTATACAAATCTTTACTTTTTTGTCTGCGTCTAGTTACTAACCTTGCGGTTATTTCAATTTGACCTCCTTTAATCTGCTGAAGTCTTTTCCCCATGTATCTTGTGAATTGGGCAGTATTGAAGTGATAATCGAAGCCGTTAGGAACTGCTTGTTTTTTTAAGCAATACCAACTTTTTTCATGATTTTTGATATTTTCTTCCTCTATTAATTCTAGGACTTTGTCTGTAGGGTTTCTTAACTGCAATACTCCGTTAAATGCCTGCCCATGAATTTCATAACAAACAGGACAATAGTCATATTCTTCAAGTACTTCCATGTTGGTAAACTAACTCCGTTGTCTCTATTTAAAAAGAAAAGGTTTATAATATTATCTTAGGGTTTTGATACTATGAAGTTTAAGCAAAATTTGAAGAAATTTTGGCATTTTGTGTGGGAAGACGATAGTTTATTGAGTTGGATTGTAAATATAATCTTGGCATTTGTTTTGATAAAATTCATCATATTTCCCGTTTTAGGGTTCATTCTTGGAAGTGAGTTTCCTTTGGTTGCTGTTGTTTCGAGTTCGATGGATCATGATGCAAAGTTTGATATTTGGTGGAATTCTTCCGCGGCCTGCGGGTCATTTATTTGCAAGCAGTCGGATTATTACAAGCAATTCGGAATAACAAAGGAGCAATTTAAGACGTTCCCGTTCAAAAATGGATTTAGCAAGGGAGAGGTAATGGTTTTGACTTCTCCTAAAAACTTAGAATTGGGGGACGTCATTGTATTTATCTCAAAAGAAGGAAAACCGATTATTCACAGAGTTATTAGTTTGAATCCATTAGAAACTAAAGGAGACAAAAATCCTGCTCAAATTCAAACAGAATTTCTAAATGAAAAGAATGTAGGACAGTACACTTTAATTGGGAAAGCAAGTTTGCGAATTCCATTTATCGGATATGTTAAAATAGTCTTTGTATGGATTCTTTCATTATTTGGATTGCAGGTAGCTTAATCATGAAACACGCCAAAGCAAAGCTTTGTCTATTTCATTTTTTCACTGAGGCTCAAAAATGAAATTCTGTCCCAAGTGTAAATCAATCATGCTCCCTAAGAAGCACGGAGAAAAATCTGTTTTTGTTTGTCATTGCGGATATTCTGAGCAGGGGAATACAAAAATAACAGAAGCGATTAATCAGGAAATGAAAGAGATAGGAATTCTGGAGAAACAAATTGAAACTCTGCCAACTGTGAATGCAAAATGTCCGGATTGCAGCCATAGAGAGGCATACAACTGGGAGATGCAAACAAGATCGGGGGATGAAGCGGCAACACAATTTTTTCGATGCAAAAAATGCAAACATACTTGGAGAGAGTATAAATGAATGTTAATGATTACATAATTAATAACAAATTAAAAATTACAGTTAAACCAAATTCTTCTGAAAATAAAATAATTGGTTATGATGATGCTAAAAAGTCATTAAAAGTTGCTATTGCTGCCAAACCAGAGGAAAACAAGGCAAATGTTGAAATTGTTAAATTCTTTTCTAAATTATTGAAGAAACGGGTTAGAATCAAGTCAGGACTAACTTCTAAGGAAAAACTGCTTTCTATTGAGTGACAAAAGAAAGTTTAAATATTAATTAAAGACACGTTTCTTGATGAAAAAGAGGTTTTTTATTACGTTTGAGGGTGGGGAAGGTTCTGGTAAGTCGACCCTGGCAAAACTTCTAAGTACTCATCTTGAAAAAGAAGGTTATGAAGTCTGTTTAACTAAAGAACTAGGCGGTAATGAAGTTGGAGAAGACATAAGGAAATTGCTTCTTAATCCAAAACATAATGGGAAAATCATTTCAACAGCCGAATTGTTACTCTTCGAAGCCGCAAGAGCGCAGTTTTTTGAAAATGTAGTTTTGCCTAATCTTAGACAGGGAAAAATCGTAATTTCTGACAGATGTTATGACTCAACTGCTGCTTATCAAGGTTATGGGAGGGGGCTGGATGTTGAAACAATTCATCTCTTGAATAAATTAGCAACTCAAGGGGTTAAGCCGGATTTAACTTATCTTATAGATGTTTCGGTAAAGCTTGGATTGGCTAAAACAACAACGTCAGAGTTTGGCATTGCAGATCGAATTGAGCAGGAAGGACTGCCATTTCATAGAAGAGTTAATCAAGGATATCTCGAATTGGCAAAAAAAGAACCAAACAGAATTAAAGTTATTCCTTATCTCCAGAATCAAGTTGAAGCTATGCACGAACTTATTGTTAAAGAACTTCCATTTTTAAAATAAAGAAAAACCTTGTTAACCACAAGGCAAGGCGTCTATTCCTCTTTTTCCTCAAAATAAGAATCAAGTTTTTTAGATTTTCTGGATGCTTCGTAGCTTACTGTCATTTTGTCACACCTATTTTTAATACAAATGAAGTGAAGCTTATAAATATCATTAACATTAAACATATATTATTGAAACTATAAGTTAAATAAATTATTTTCAATAGAGAAATTAATCTTTTCCCTGAATTAATGAAACAATTTTATGAGAAATACACTCTCCTGACTTAGAATTTACTTTTACATTTACAGTTTTGAATTCATTAGTGACAAATGTAACGTTCCATACCTGTCCTACTCCATCAATATTCTGCAAAATCATGAATGATTTGAATATTGTTGAGCCTTTATATTCTTTTTTTAGAATTTCATCTGCAGTTTGAAGCGCTTTTATGTCATCAATCTTGGCATCTTCTAATTTTAACGGCTGAACGAGCTTTTTTTGCTCTTTAAACACTTCGGAGTCTTCACTCTTAGCTATTATTCCGTTAACGAGAAAAACGCTGATTAAGTTAGTTTTATGGCTGTAGTAGCCAATTTGCCATATACTTTCATTAGCCTTGTCTAACATCTTAAAAAAATGAACTAGATAGGCCTCTTTGTGAGTTTTCTTCCAAGAATCGAATTCTTTTGAAGTTTCAAGTTTTTTTATGGCTTCTGTGTGGTGCATTTTAGTCAAGTGTTATTATTTTTCCTTTATATCCTGGGTTAATCAACCTTGCTTTTCCCATTTTGTCCTCTTTATTAAAGTTTTCATGCAAATGTCCCGAAATTGCCAGTATGACGTTATTATTTTTGATGAACTTTGAATAATCTCTATTTCCGACATAACCTCGACGGGACAGATGGTCAAGTTTTGTCCCGTTTGGCGGGGCATGAGTGACTAGGATTATTTTTTCTTTTAGATTCTTAACCAAATTTGATGTTGTTTTAACAAATTCGGGGTCATTTAAGGAAAATCCTCCTCCACCATATCCTATGAAAGCATAATTTCCCGCCTTTTTGACTTTTTTATGAATAAAATGAACATTTTTGTATTTTTTAGACAAAATTTCAACTACTTCGCTGTCTTCATGATTTCCGTGAATGAGAATTACTTCAGTCCCTAGTTGGGATAGTTTTTTAGTCAAAAATTCAATGTGTTGCTCAAAGAAGGTGTAATCGCCAGCACAAACGACATAATCTATTTTTTTGTCTTTAACTTCTTTCTTGATATGTTCCAACGTACTTAAATCGCCATGAACGTCTGAAAAGGCTAATATTTTCATAATTATGTGATTTTTTATGAGATTATAAACCTTTTTGCACCATAGTTAAGTCGGCTTAGTTCTGTTGTGCCGTTATTTTACAAGGCTTAATCAAAATTGGCCTTACAAACAGATAAAAAACTAGCAACAATCGCATACAATAGCGCAATTCATGCCTATAAAACGTTAAGTTTGGAAAATAAAAGATTAGTCTACAATGAATTAAAGAAATTACATGCAATTCTTTCAAGATTATCTTAAATCATAGTAGTCTTGCAATATTATTTTGTCAACGTTTTCAAGAGCAGAAACTGCATATAACTTTCCATTGCTTAACTCGGTTATGTTCTTCGCCAGCTCAATTCCTTCTTTATCAAGTTTAATCCCCACAATGGAAATTGTAATGCCTGCAGCACGAGCCATTCCAGAAACATCAATAACTTCATTTTTAGAACCTATTGTTTGTAAAGCATCTGTTAACAAAATCAAATGTTTTGTTGCTGTTCCTTTAGAAAACATTTCTATCGATTTTTTAATGACTGAAACCATATCCGTTTCTTTTCCAGGCTTAACTTTTGTTATTTCCTCTAAAATTCTGTGAAAGTCGCCGCAAGGATAAACGCTTTCCTTAACCTCTTCTCCAAAAACAATCAAACCAACTTTATCTTTATTTTCTATTGCTCTAAATGCCAAAGCAACTCCCGCTTTTTTTGCAACTTCTATCTTCTTGCCCTTCATACTTCCTGATGAATCTAATCCGTAAATTACCTCTAAGTTTCCTTTGCTTTGTCTTATGAAAGATTTCAAGTCATCGATTTCAAGTTTTTTATGTCCTCTTCTTATTGCAGTTTTTATTGATTTTTTTAATGCAATATCTCTATATCTGTCGCTTTTCTTGAATGGTTTAATATCATCATGTTCTCCATATATAGACTGCTTTTTATGAATTCGTTCTCCAAACATTCCTTTTGGGAGTAAATGGTCAAGTTCTTCGGAGTACATAACTAAGGCCGCTAATTGTATTCCTTTTTGAGTTATTTCAAAATCTTTTCCTAGAATTCCGGCATCTCTCATTTCCTCAATGTTTTTCCTTACTTTATTCTTTAATTCTCTTCTGAACTCAGGAACTTTTATGTTTTTTTCTATGTAATCGGGATTATATCCAGAAACTTGCTTTAGAATAGTTTCTCCAAATACATTTTTAGCCATTTTAAAGTCATTTACCATTTGCTCAAATATCATGTCTGGCTGAAAAGAATTAATTCCGTTATTTAATGCGTCATTAACAGACCTTCCTTCTTCTATTGTTTCTTGGTCTGCTTCCATTACAGAATGGGCGAGCTTTTCTTCTTCTGGGTCGCTTTGCATAGAACCTTGAAGCTCTTCTATAGAATTTTTGTCTTGAACGGGATTATTTTTGTCTAGAAGGTCAGGTAAAATCACTTTTTTTGAGATTTTCTTCTAGAAATTTTTCCATCTGCTCTTTGATGAAATCAATCTCATTCGTTAAATAACTCATTGAAGGTTTTAATTTTATTCTGTGAGCCACAACAGAAATTATCGCATCCTTCAAATCTATGCTTGTTACCGTGTCTCTGTTAGCCAAGAATGCATTTGCCTGTGCTCTTTCGTATAATCCGATACTTGCTCTAACTCCTGGTTTCTTTTCAACGTCTTTATTTGCTCTTAAGATTCTTATGAATAAAATGCCAGCAGATAAAAGCTTATCTGGGAAGTTTACTATGCTTTTTCCTGACTTTTTTACTATTTTTATTTCTGTGTCAAGTTTTTCAGGATAATCCATGTAAATTACATCAAATCTATCTAAAAGAACATCAGCTATCTTTTCTGTATTTGAATCTTCGGGATTCATGGTCGCAACAAAAATGAAATTTGCCTGCAAATCAACATCATAAGACCCAATCGTTACATATCCTTCCTGCAATGCTTGCAGTAATGCATTTTGAAGCTTTTCAGGACATCTGTTTAGCTCATCAAAGAATAAAACTCCGTTATTTGCTTTGAATATTTTTCCAGGAGTGAATGCCTGAATGCTTAATGGTCCGTATTGCATTGCCTTTGCTGGATCAATATCTCCAATTAAATCTTCTGCAGTTAAATCAGGACTTCCTTGGATTCTAACGAATCTTTCTGCACCTGAAATGGTTTTTTTCTTTGATTTTCCTGCTCTGCATTCAGGACATTGTGGATTTTTAGGGTCGCAATGATATCCGCAGTCATTTACCTCAATTTCCGGTAATAATTTAGAAACATTCTTCGCCAAAGTTGTTTTTCCTATTCCTGGCGGTCCAATGATTAAAATATGCCTTCCGACTAGCAACGCTGATTTTAAATCATGCTTAATTACGTCTTGTCCTAAAATATCCGTTAAAATATCTCCTTTTAGAAACGTTTTCTTGAAGTGTTCTTGAATCATAGAAGACGGAGTAGGATAGTTTGATTTAAAAAACTAACTATTGCAAAGATATAAAAAGGTTAAAGATATGTACCACAACTTTCCATCATTATCTGTATTTAACGATTATTATTTTGTTCAAGATAAATTTAAATAGTGTATTATCGAATAATCATAAAATGAAAAGAGTATTTTTAGTTATTGCATTTCTTCTTATTTCGTGCACTCAGCAGCAAGTAAAAACTGATGGTTCTTTGCAAATTAATACAAAAGAACTTCCTAACTGGTTATCTGGCGGTACTGCAACCTTTAAAATATTAGTTACGGGAGGAACTCCTCCTTATGCATTTAGTCTTTCTGGAAACTTGCCTAATGGATTTAATTTAGGTCCAGATGGAACGATAGGTGGTGGTGGTTCTTTGCCAGCAGGTACTTCAAAAAAAACATTTCCTCCATTTATTTTAGTTGTGACTGACAGCAAAGGAGATAAAGCAGAAAAATCTTTCGCAGTAACTATTATTGGACCAAGCATTTCAATTCATACTCAGCTTGCGACTTGCATTGTAAAACAAAAATGTGATGAATTAATTGCAACTGCGGAAAAGGGAAATCCCCCTTACAGTTTCCAATCAGATAGTTTTGCTGAAGGTGCTCCGCCCATGGGAATGATTGTAGATGTCAATGGACATATACTCGGAACAGCAAGCAAAGAAGGAGATTATTCTGTTGGAGTTTGCGTAAAGGATACAAATGGAAATTCTAAATGCGGACATGCACAAGTTAAAGTTCAAGCTGGAGCGGCAGTTGAAGGAGATTGGAACGGACCATATGGTGGAATTGAGATTTCTGGTCCTTGCACAACAAGCAACGATGGAATGTTTACATTTTCATTGACTGAAACGGAAGAATCTTTTAGCGGAAGTTTAATTGATGAGGGGAATTCTGTATCGCGCACTGAACAATGTAGCGGCGGGTCGTATCGTCTTTCGGGAAAAATTTCAGGAACGATCTCCGGCAATACGCTCAACGGAATAATGACGGAATCAGGTTCTGGGATGAGCTACAAATCACCATTCACTGCCACTTTGGACGGAGATACTATGGTTGGAAGTTATTCTGGCACAGGAAAATTCTCAGACGGCGGTTCATCTGAAGTATCTGGAAACTTTAATTTAAAGAAACAGTCTTAACTTTCTCTTTAATTTCATCTTTTTTAATCAAGTTTCTAATTAATTTTTTAGCATCGACATAATCTCTTTTAACTTTAGCAAATATTTTTGCATTTTTCTTAATTTGAAGTTGTATTCTGTGAATTATCTCTTATATACTAACCCACATACTTACATGTAAGTAACCTTTATATACTAGCACCAATACTTACATGTATGCGAGGAGATAAAAGAGAACAGATACTAAGAGTTTTGCTTGCGAGCAAAGCTATTTTAAGCAAAAATGAGATATCAAAGCAGGCAGAATGTTCTAGGCAGTGGGTTATTCTTTTTCTAAAAGAACTAGAAAGGAAGAAACTTACAAGAAATACAAAACCACTCAGCAGAAAGAAGCTTCTGCAGTATTGGTTGGGCCTTTCAAAAAAACCGAGGAAGTTCAGAAGCTACATGGTAAAAGAACCGTTGGAAATACTAAAACACACTAAACTAAACTATGCTCTTACCACATATCAGGCAGAAAATATAGTTCAGCATCATTTATTTCCGTCAAGAATTGATTTGTATATAAATGAAACAGATTTGGAAAAATGGCATGATCTTCTGACAAAAAACGGATTATATGGAAAAGGAAATGTCAAACTTATTTTTGCAGATAAATATGCAATGTACGGAAAAAGAATCATAAACGGACTTTCGATAGTTTCAATGCCTCAGTTGATTGTTGATTTAATCAAAGAAGGCGGACCCTGCAGAGAAGCGGGAGAAATGCTTATGGAGAAAGTATAATGTATGAAGAATTTGAGACCAAAACATCTTATAAATATTTGAAAGAAGTTATTAAGAATCTGGCAGAGCCAATCTGCATTCTTGGTGGCTGGGCGGTTTTCTTTCATGTAAATAAGAAATTCGAGAAAGCGCAGGGAAGACCTTATCTCGGAAGCAGAGATATTGATTTGGGATTTAATATGGGCGCAGGAGACGCGCTGGCTCAGACGATAAAAACTCTGACAGAAAAATTGAGATTTGAATCAATCAGTTTCAGGCTCCTTAAAGAAATCCACACAGAAACAGAAGAAGAAATAAAGAAAGGAGAAAAAGTTCATGCTCATTTTACATTTCCTTTGTTTGTGGATTTGATAGTTGATTCAATCCCAAAAGACTTCAAAAAAACATTTGGTTTCGATCCAATAGACGAGCCATTATTAAACTTAGTTTTCAGCAAAAAGGAGCATATTATCTTGAATGAATTCGATAAAAAACTTCTTCTGCCTAAGCCAGAATTGCTTTTAGCCATGAAAATAAATTCTCTTCCCGATAGAGATAAGCAGCACAAAAAAATAAAGGATATTTGTGATATATTCGCTTTGGCATGGTATTCTGATATTCAGTTAAATGACATTAATCTTGTTCAGTTTATTCCGAAAAATAATCTTAAGAAATGCGGAGATGTAGTAACTAATGACGACTATCGTGCTGCAGAAATTCAAATTGGTCATAGTGCTGAAGAAATAAAACGAGTTTTTAATATGATTTTACCGATATAATTATCAGATAAACAACCTTTTATTAAATAGAAATTATTTTAACTTTCTCTTTAACTTCATCAGTTTTAATAACGTTTTTAATCAATTCTTTAGCATTAACATATTCTCTTTTAACTTTAGCGAATATTCTTGCATTCTTTTCAAAACTATTTTTATGTTCTTTCTTGAATGCCAAAACATGATTTTTCATCGCTAATGGCGGTCCTTTAACAATAGATTCAGAACTTATTTTCTCATTTTTCAGTTTAAACCAAATGAATGTTTCTTTATCCCAAATAAATCCCGAATTTTTAATTTCAAAATCATTGTTTTCCAATTCTCTTTCAATTGATTCATGAGCTTTCATTATTTTGGCTCCAACAACATCCCTTTTTCCTTTTAACGGAACAACATTAATTATTATTGCATCCTTAAAGTTAACTTTAGTCAAAACTTTCTTTTCAAAGAATTTTTCCGAAGGTTTTTTCAAAAATTCTTTTGCTTTTTTAACAAAAACATTAAATTGTTCATAGCCTAATGCAGCCGCAGCATTTCTTTCTGGCTGTATCGGGTCAACAATAATTAACGGACTTTGAGTTTTTGAAACATTTAATTTAAACATCGTCTCTTCCGCATTTTTATAGTGCTTTTCAACATCAATTACTGATTTTGGTTTCCATTTTTGTGAAGCTTTTAACAAATTCATAAAACTCCCAAATTTTATTGTTAATATGTCTAAAACATGTCCTGAAAATCCTTTTATGTAACTTTCCGCGCCATAAATTGAGTTTGCTTTGCAAAATGCTTTTACTAATCTTATCTGGTCGCTTTTCTTGTGTTTTTTTACCCACGCAACATGCAAGGGAGAAACATCAGTTACATTCATTGCTTGCTTTGGTTTTGAAATATTCAAAACAGGAACAACTTCAAAGTTTAATTCCCTATTTCGTCTTTGCGAGCTGGACTCATTTCGGCTTTGCCAAAATTGGGTATTCGAGAACAAAAAGTAATCTCTTGAACCATGAACTCGTTCTGGTTTAAGTTTTTTTAACACTTTTTCCAGCAAATCAGAAATGTTGGCATCTTTATATCTGTAATCAAACTTAACAAAAATATCACAATCAAAGTCGTCTGCTAAATGAGTATCTTTTGCAAAAGATCCGCCAACAATGGCAGTCGCCTTGATTTTGTTCTTTTTTAACTCAGAATTTATAGTTTGTACAATAACTTCTGTTTCTTTTTTTAATGAAGTATTGCCGGGTTTTATCTTCGATATGACCTTTTTTAAGTCCATAACTCATCATAATCTTCCTGTCTTTTTAAAGATAACTTTTTAAACCCAAATAGCGATTTTATCATTATGGCAGATGTGCTGGTGTTTTTGACAAGTTTAACTTTAGTACTTTTGGCGGGAATCATCTCGGTATCTATTTCAAGAAAGTTTAAGATTCCTTTGCCTTTGACATTACTGGTTTCTGGAGTAATCCTTGGAAATATTTTTTACAATGAAAGGCCAATTATTGATTTGGGGGGAATGTTTTTAGCAGTTTTAAGCGTAGTTGCCTTAGTTGTTGTTCTGTTTGATTCAACAAGAAAAATAAAAATCCACGAATATGATGTTTCTGTCAAAGATAGTTTAAGATTTTTTGTGTTTGCATTGATATTAAATTTAATAATTCTTTCATTTGCGGCAAAATCGTTCTTTAATTTACAAGGATTTTCATCCGTGATATTCGCTTTATTGATTAGTTGTGTCGAATATCTTGCAATATTCCCAAGACATCATCTGCCTACAAATAGAGTTACTCATTTTGTGAGAAACGAAGCAACTCTTTCTTGTGCAGTGATTTTGTTGATTCCATTTTTGATATTATCTCTGGGTGAAGCGTTAAATTCTAAACTGGATTTAACTGTTTTTGGCAAAGTTATTTTTGTTGCTACAAATCTTTTCGCAGGAATAGGCGCAGGAGTTATTATTGGATTAATTTTGTTTAGTCTTTTAAGCAAAAATTATTTTGAACACACTGCAGCACTAATCTTAGGCATCGGACTATTGCTTTCTTTCATTATCGCGCAAAGAATCGGAGGAAATGGTTATGCTGCGGTTGCCACAATCGGATTTATCTTTGGAAATATATTTGTAAAACCAAAACAAATGATTGTGAAACAGGAAAATATGATTTATTCTGCTCTTGAAGTTTTAATGTTCATTATTGTCGGTGTTGTTGTTTCTCTTCCAAGATCATTAAGATTCTTTGAGTTTTCATTTGGATTGTTTTTAATTTATCTTGTAATAAGATTTGCAGTTTCAAGAATTGCGTTAAGAAAGTATGATTCAGCAGAAAAGTGGGAAATAGCGTTCTTTGTTCCAAAAGGATTAGCAACAGTAACTGTTGCATTTGCTTTGCTTAACTTCTCATTTACGGGAGTTGTTGTTTTAGTTCAGTTATTGCTGATGTTTTTTGTTTATTCTTTAGTGTTTGATACGATATTGAGTAAATTAGGATTTTATAAGCACAGATAAATTATTTTTCAAAATATTTTTATTTTGTTATTAATACGAAAATAACTTTGCTTGTGTTTTTTAGTTTATTTCGAACCTAGCCTGCATCTGCCCCAGCTAAATTTTTATCGTAATATTACTAAACTAAGAAAAGTAACCATTAAAAATACAACATTAACCCCCCTAACCATGAAAGCAAAAGTATTACTCGATACAAACATGATAATGGTTCCTGCACAGTTCAAAGTAGATATCTATGAAGAAATAAACCGTCTAATGGAAGTTCCTTATGACCTATATGTTCTAGACAAGTCTTTAGACGAACTAGACGCAATAATAGAACATCAAAGGGGCAAGGAGAAGGCCGCCGCAAGGCTTGCCAAGGCCATTTTAGAAGCCAAAAAACCGAAGACTTTAAAAACAACCTCTAAAGACTACGTAGATAAGATTATCCTTGGTTTAAAGGGGTATATTGTCGCTACAAATGACAAAGAGCTAAGACTAAAGCTTAAAAAGGAAGGGGTTAGGACAATATTGTTGAGGCAGAAAAATCATCTGATAATGGATTAAAATGTTTTACAAAACAACCGTCAAGGACCACATAAGAGTTCCTCCCAATTTATTTAATGAGGATGTAGCTTCATCTGTTCTAAAAGTTGTCAAAGATAAATATTCAGGTTTTATAAGCCAAGAAATAGGCGTTGTAATTGATGTTTCAAAAATTAATGAAGTTGGAGAAGGAATTGTTATTCCGGGCGATGGTGCTTCATTTTACGAATCGACTTTCGAATTATTAACTTTCAAACCAGAAATGCATGAAGTTTTGAACGGAAGCATAAAAGATATCGCTGATTTCGGTGCATTCATTAATTTAGGTCCAATTGAAGGAATGATTCACGTTTCACAAACAATGGATGACTTCGTTACATTTTCAAAAGAAAAAGTTTTGAGTGGAAGAGATTCAAAGAGAGCATTAAAAGTTGGAGATTTATGCAGAGCAAGAGTCGTTGCAGTTTCATTTAAAGATCTTACAAATCCAAAATTAGGATTGACTATGAGGCAGCCAGGTTTAGGAAAGCTAGAGTGGCTTGAAGACGATAAAAATAAGAAATTAGCTCCATCAAAAGCTGAAAAACCTACAAAGAAGGAAGCTAAGAAATAATGCCCGGCAAAGCCGTGCAAACTCCCAATCTCGACAAAGTCGAGATGGGCCCATTTTGACTTCGTCAAAATTGGGTTTCACAAGGTGAAAAATGAAAAAGAAACTATGCAAGAGAGATAAATTATTTTACGAAGGAGATGTTTGTCCTAGATGCCATTCGGCGGACGTAGCTGCAAGCTGTCAGGGTAAAATAAATATTGTTGATGCTTCAAAGTCAGAAATTGCAAAGAAAGGCAATTATCACGAAAACGGAGAATATGCAATAAAGTGCAGATAAAATGAAACTGAAAATAACTAAAAACCACGAAGAACAGCTTTTATCAAGACATAAAGTAGAAGCAGATTTGGAATTTGAAAAAGGAGTTCCTCCAAGAAAAGAAGTACTTGAAACAATCGCTAAATCATTATCAGTAGAACCGGATTTGGTTGTTGTAAAAAACATTAAAGTTGCTTTTGGAACACACAAAGCTAAAGTTCTTGCTTATTCATACAAAACAAAAGAAGAAAGAAACAGAATTGAAGAGAGAAAAATGCTAGTTAAAATTGGATTCAATATTCCGAAGCTAGAAAAGAAAGTGGTGGCAGCTCAGTAAAATGGCAGCACCAAATAAAGCAGCTCCAAAGGCAGTAGCAAAAGGAAAATCATATCAGATTTACAAAGCTTACAAAGTTGAAGGAAACAAATTAATCAGAAAGGGCGGTTTATGCCCTAAATGTGAAGGTTCTTTGCTTGCACATCACAAAGATAGAAAATCTTGCGGTAAATGCGGTTATATGGAAAGAATTAAGGCTTAAATTATTCTTTGTTCTTTTAAATAAATTCTTAAATCTAGTTCTACGTTTTTTGATGTCGTAAGATCTGGCATCATTTCGAATATGTCATCCAGCGTCGTTATGTGTTCAGGAAGTTCTAAGAATCTAAATAATTTTTTAGTTTTATTGTTTCTCGGAACTCTTTCTCCGCCACAGTATCTTGTGAGTGAGCTTGCAGTTACTTCCATTTCTCTTGCTGCTGTTATTTTTTCTGTATTGAGTTTCTCATCCAATATTATTTTAATTATCGTTCCGCCATATGTGGCTCTTTTCTCAAATAAGTCTTCTTTTTCAATCATATTCAAATAAGATCTGAATGAAGCATTGAGAGTTCTTTTTGATTTTTCTTCGAGTTCTTTTGCACGCAGAGCATATTTCAAAGTTTTATTTTTATTTAAATTTACAAAATGATCGTGCGGACTTATCTTTCTATTTACAACAGATTCTATCCCGTGATTATCAAAGGCCATAAAATAGTATTTCACAGTAATGGGGCTTACTTCACAGAATCGTCCAATCTTCTCATGATTTAAAGAAGAATTGGCTTTGTATTCTTCATAGTATTTTGCGATTTTCCGTATCTTACTATCATTTAATTGATATGGCATACTTGCTCCCAACTCAGCTATTTTATAACGATTGTCTTTTTAGTCACCAAAAGGATACTAGACCAAAAGCTTATAACTTTGTATTGAAGGGTTCGTTACATGGTAAAAGTTCATTTCATAACACAGGGTTGCTCTGCAAACGTAGCAGACTCGGAAGTAATGATGGGGTTACTTAGGAAAGAAGGCTTTGAATTAGTTAATAATCTAGAAGATTCTGATGTAGTCATAGTCAATACATGCACCGTAAAATCACCTTCCGTTAGTTCTTTCCAAAGACGATTAAATGAATTAGAGCAGAAATATTCTGATAAAAAAGTTATCATCGCCGGGTGTATCCCACAATCACAATTAAACGATTTCAAGAATTATTCTAAAGTTGGAACGTATCAAATTAAACGAATTGTTGAAGCAGTTGAAGCCACACTGAAGTGCAAAGTAGTTTCTTTCCTAGAACGAGAAGATGAAGGACGGCTAAATCTTCCAAAAGTAAGAAAAAATGAATTTATTGAGATTGTTACGATAAGTCAAGGTTGTTTGAATGCTTGTACGTTTTGCAAGACAAAACACGCTCGTGGAAACTTAAAATCTTATTCAATAAAAGATATTGTAAGACATATCTCAAATGCAGTTGATAATAATACAAAAGAGATTTGGTTAACTTCACAAGATAATTCTGTTTATGGCTTAGATATCAAAACGAACTTAGTTGAATTATTAAAACAAATTTTAACTATTAAAAAAGATTTCAAAATTAGAGTAGGAATGGGAAATCCGAAGCATATGCTTCCTTATTTAAATGATTTAATCAACGTAATGAAGAACGATAAAATATTAAAGTTCATTCATGTTCCTTTGCAGGCAGGTTCGGATAAAGTTCTAGATGATATGAAGAGAGGTTATTCTGCAGAAGATTTTGTTAAGATTGTTTCTGCATTTAGGAGAGAAATACCCGAAATTTCAATCGCAACTGATATTATTTGTGGATTTCCAACGGAAACTGAAAAAGATTTTGAAGAAACTATGAATGTTATAAGGAAAACAAGACCAGATATGATAAATTATTCAAGATTTTGGTCACGTCCTGGTACACCCGCTGCAAAAATGAAGCAAGTTGATGGAAAAGAATCCAAACGAAGAACAATTGAGGTTATGAATTTGTTCAAGAAAATTGCAAAAGAAAACAGTCAGAAATGGATTGGCAGAACAGAAAGAATATTAATCACTGAAAAAGGAAAAAATAATACTTGGATTGGAAAGAATGATTCGTACAAACAGATTATTGTTAAAGGAGACTTCAAGATTGGAGATGAAGTCAATGTTAAGATAAAAGATGCGAGTCATTTGGACTTGAAGGGGGAAATAATGTGATTAATTATTCTAAGAAATTCAAAAATTCATTCGGGCTAATGCACTTAAATTCATTTTGGCATTTCGATGCTGAATCTAAAAATTCTCTATCGTTTGAAATTAAATAGTCGGCTTTTCCAATAAACGCTGTCAAGAAAATTCCCAAGTCTTTTCTTGGTACTTTATTTTTGAAACTTTCAATAGTTCTTTTATTTTTATCCACATCCACGAATTCAGCCGCAAAATCTGACCAAATTGTATGTCTAATTAATCCTGCAAAGTTTTTGTCCTTGACTCTTGTAATAACTCTCATTATTTGTTCTTCAATTGGAATAGAAAGTAAAATAGTATTGTTCTTATTGAGAAGGTTCTTTAGTATTTTAACCTCTGCAGATTCTATTCCTTGTGCGAGATCGATAAATCCTACAACAAATACATTGGTGTCTAGAACAACCTTTATCAAGAGACCTCTCTCTTAACCTCTTCCGCGAGTCTAAGGGCTTTTTCTCTTGTCGTTATGCCCTCTCGTTTTAATGCTTCTCCAACTTCTTTGAACAAATCAATCACTGTTGGAGTTTTTTCAACTCTTCTCAGGGTTATGACTCCGCCAACGTCAGCCATTTCCAAGAAATCACCTTCTTTCAGATGTTCCGTTTTTCTTATTCTTGTTGGAAGTGTTATCTGTCCTCGCTTTCCTATTTTTACAATTTCTTCAATTACCATAGCATAAAGTAAGCTTTACTTATTTATAAGCTTTGCGGATTTTGAGAGGTTTATTTAAATAGACAAAGCAGAATCTATTTGAAGGAATATCTGGAACATAAATGGTCACAAATAAACAATCCGATAAATATCTCTGCGAGATACAAAAAGAGAAAATGAAAGAATTATGGGATAATGAAAAAGATAATAAAACATGGGATAAATGATTAAAGTCTTCACAACAAAGAATTATTTCGTTGGATTATTGTTTTTGATAGTTGCTATTTTAATAATAATGTTTTTCTTGTTTTTGGGGCTGATTATGCTTCCGATTATATTAATTATTTTAGTTATTCTTTATTTGGTATTCGGAGTTAAGTATTTATTTAGAAAAAAGTAACTATTTTTTATTCTGAAAAGCAAGTAAATCTTCTGTCGTCAATTTACCGCCTTTTTTTAATTTTTCTTCAGCTTTGTGCTGCATTTGTTCAATGTTAACTCTCGGACCATGATCTCTTCTGTCATCTTTATGTCTCGGATATTCTCTTCTGTTATTTCTGTGCTGTTTTTGCTCTCTTCTTGGTGCTTCTTTGTGATATTCTTTTTTATGTGCAACTGCTTGTTCAAGTTTAGCTCCAAGCTTTTCATTAGTTTCATTTATTTTCTGTTTAGATTCTCTTATTTCAATTTCAACTTCTTTTTGTTTATTGTCTAACTCAATCATCCGATTTGAAATTGAAATAACTTCTTCATGTTTCTTCTGGCTTTCATCTGCTTTAACTCTCATCTCTCTATGTTTTTCGTCAGCCTTAGCTCTTATAGAATCAATTTCATCAGAAAGTTTCCGAGCTTCAGGATTTAATCCAGCATGAGGGCTAGCTTCTTCTAATTGTTTTCTTTTTTCCTTGATTATTTTCATCAATTTTTGTTCTTTATCAAAACTTAATCCTTCCGTTTCAACTTTATATTCCATTGCTTTAATTTCTTTTTTGATAAAACTGACATTAACCTGAACTTTTGGTTTTTCTTGTTTTTTGGGAGGTGCTATTTTTTTAAAATTATCAATCTTAACTTTCAATTGATTGTTAAGCTCGTCTCTTTCAGTTTTAATTTTTTTAACAGAATCAGTTAAAGAGTTTCTTTCTTTTTTAAGAAGATTAAGTTTAGACCTTAATTCGTTGAACTTATTTCTATTTTCTTTACTTTGTGCAAACAATTCTTCTTTTTTCTTGTCTGTTTGATTAAGTTCGTTCTTCAAACTATTAAGGTCTCGGTCGTTGTCCATGGTATGTGTTTTCTCATTTTTGAAAAAAAGATACTCTAAATCAGCCGAATAGTGCGCCTAGTCCGGCAGCAGCTGACTCTTCTGATTTCTTTTCGTCTTTCTTTTCTTCCTTTTTGGCTGGTCCAGCAGTTTGAGCAGGAGCACTTGCAGCAGGCATTGCCGCAGCTTTTGTTATTGCTTCATCAATGTTTACTCCATCGAGAGCAGCAACAGTTGCTTTAACTCTTGCATCGTCTACTTTTGTACCAGCAGCTTCCAATACTTTTTTCAGGTTATGTTCATCCACTTTATGTCCCGCTTTGTGGATTAACAATGCTGCGTATACATATTCCATTTTATTCCTCCGTTGATTTTGATTGTGACGCAGATTGCAAAGCTTGTGCCTGCATTTCTGCCTTCATCAGCATGAATTCTACTGTTTGTTTGTTTATAATTTCAGCTTCCATGGCCAAATTAAATGCCCATGTGTGTGCCAAGGTGAAATCTGATTTTAATTTAACTTCGTCAATTGATAATACATCTTTTCCATAAATAATTCCATTTTCATAAACTGCAACTAAACTTAATCCAATTTCCATTGGTTCAATGCTTAATCTCATTAACATGCTTGAAAGTGGCATTGAACAAACATCTCCTTCTTTCAAAACTAAAGCATCTTCTTTGATTGCGATTTTTCCAGCTTCAACACCGGCTTTGATTCTTAATCCAGCTAATTCTGAAATGACAGGACCCGGTGAGAAAGGAGTTGGTCCTTTTGGAACAATTATATCAAAAGGAGCCTTTTGTCCTGCTTTAATTGGTGATTTTGATTTGGATCTTTTTATTGTGTTCGCAATTTTGAAAGGATTTTCTTTTGTAAACATTAATGCAGGCATTCCGCCACAGTGTTCTAATATTTTTTCAATTCCCGGTTTCTTGTCTTTAACTTTATCTATTGCTAATTTCAAATATCTTCTTTTTGTCATTTTTATAATGACGTCTTTTCTTAATTTTCCTCTTGATGCTTGCAATTGCTTGCTCGGCATTGATTCTAAATTTATGATTCCGATTATGGGATATTCTGCTAAAAGTTTTGCAAACTCATCAACCTGTCTTTTCTTGTCCGGAGTTATTTTTACTTTGTGCTTCGTCATTCCACTTTCACCGGTTTGCTCATTGTTAATTTAAGCATAACTTCTTTGATATTGTTTTTCTCCTGCGGCATTGCATGTAAAACTTGATTGTAAATTGTAACAGCATTTTCAACAACTTTATTTTCATCCATATCTTCTTTTCCGATAGAACATTGCACCATTAAGGTATTTCTTGAAGTTAACTTTGCCGTTTTTTTAAGTTTTTCAACGATTGGTTTAAGGTTAGTTTTTGGAAGAACAACTCCTCCTGCTTTTGGATTCGGCATTTTTCCTTTAGGACCTAAAAGTCTACCGAATGAGGCCGCAACTTGAGCCATTAAGTTTGATTGTGCAACAAAGAAATCAAAATCATTTGAAAGTTTTTTTGCTGCTTTTTTATCTGTTTTATACCTTTCAAATTCATCAAGAAGAACAACTTTATCTGCAGGCTTAGCTTCTTCCTTCATTTCAGGTCCAACCAAAGCGCAAATCTTGAATTCTTTTGGCGGATGTGGGATATTGGCAAACAGAGTTAATTGATTATCTGTTTTCTTCATGTCAATATCTTTGAAAGTAATAATAAGATCAATTCCTTGTTTGAAATTCCTTTTAGGAGAAGTTTCTTTTAATTTATTCAATGCCGTTAATGCTTGTTTTTGATCCATTTTTGACCCTTCTATAAGCCTAGGCTGATAGTTAATCGGGATATGATTCTGAGTTTTGAAGGTATTTATAAATATTGCTATGGGGGGCGGGCTCTGTCCTAAATCTCTGGATTACTATGATTTTTAGCATCGGTTCGGCTTGTGAAAATAATCTATAAAGCATTTTTCTATCTGGAACCCCGAAAAATGCCTGTCGTTTAACATAATGAAGCCTCACATATTGATGCTAAAAATTGACTCTTAGGACAGAGCCTATGAGTTCATAAGCTTTAAAAAAGAGTTATATGGCTGGTATATCATGCCAGTAAACCACGTTGCTATCATTCTTGACGGAAATAGAAGGTATGCCAAGAAGCACAACCTTCCATTATACCGAGGTCATGAATTCGGAGCCCAAAAGGTTGAAAAGCTCTTTGACTGGGCAGACGAGCTTGGAATAAAAGAGCTAACGCTTTATTCTTTTTCCATGCAAAATTTCAAAAGAACAAAAGGTGAGTTTAATTATTTAATGAAGCTGTTTGAAATTTTCTTCAAAAAGGCAATTGATAAACTTAAACAAAATCCAAAAGTTCAGTTTAATTTCATTGGAAGAATGAATTTATTTCCAAAGAAGATACAAACATTAGCTAAAGAATTAGAAAGAAAGTCTAAAAATAATAAAACGTTGAAAGTTAATTTTGCATTTGGATATGGCGGGAGAGAAGAAATTGTTGATGCTGTTAAGCAAATAGTTAAAAAGAAAATAAAAAATATAAATGAAAAAATAATTTCTGACAATTTATATCTGAGTTCAGAACCGGAAATTATTATTAGAACTGGCGGAGATCAAAGAACATCAAATTTCCTGCCTTGGCAGAGCATTTATTCTGAATGGTTCTTTTTGAGTAAAACTTGGCCAGACTTCAAAAAATTAGATTTAAAGAAGATAGTTAACCAATTTAATTCAAGAGAAAGAAGATTTGGGAAGTAATAGTTCGAATATTCTTTATTAAATATTTTTACCATAGTATATAATATACAGTATAGACTAGTCACTAAATAAGAGAGAAGATTTAACGTCTAGACGAAAGATTTATAAAGGAAAGCATTTCTAATCTGTTCTAGAGAGGATGTTTAAATGAAGAAAGCACGCAATGGTTTCATTCTTGGATTGTTACTTGTTACACTTTTTACTATGATTGCTTTCTCGGCGGTTAGACTAATAAGTCCTGCACAATATAATTATACAAACGGAACAAATTATTCAATTTCATTTAGGTTCAATTATACTGGGACGATAGCAACAACAAAGGTTAATTGTACATTATTTATTGATTCAGTAAAACGAGGAACATTCAATTTTTCTAATGCTGCGGCTGTGAATAAGATTAACAGGTCAATGACAATTAAGGCAAATCATTCATTCACAAATGCAACCCACTACTGGAATATCAGCTGTTTAAACAGAACTGGGTCGAGACATACGAGTACGAACGTATCAAATATCTTGATAATTGATAGAAACCCAGTAACTGTTTCATTAACATCTCCAGCAAGTGGATTAAACTCATCTTCAACGTCAAAAACGTTTGCATGGAATGTATCTAACGATCGTGATAAATATCTTAACTGTAGCATAAGAATAACCGGTATCGGAAGAAACAGGACTAACCTTCTTACAACTAATGCTAGTTCGGTAGGAGCAAATTATACAACAGCATTTGCGATTAATAGACATTATACTTGGAACACTACCTGCATCGATAACGCTACGATTGAAGGAATAAGCAGCAGCAGAATATTTACCGTTGATAATGTAAGGCCAAATGTATCCAAAATACATCAGACGGTTATTCAGGAGGATGCGTACAATAACATTAATGCGACAGTTAACGATACCAATTCCGGAATTAGTCAAACTCTTACTAGTGGCAGTTGTAAGTTATTCATAGATGGTGCGTTCACCAAAAATATGAAATTCACACCTAATGA
Source organism: Nanobdellota archaeon (assembly GCA_038045085.1). Classification (GTDB taxonomy): domain Archaea; phylum Nanobdellota; class Nanobdellia; order Woesearchaeales; family UBA10107; genus UBA10107. The sequence continues at coordinate 13,902 of JBBSYT010000078.1, read as the reverse complement.
AGGAGTTGGTGGGCAGGGCAAAGGACATGCTAACGTTTCGATAAGTTATCCAAATCCAGGAAATCATACATTCCTTGTGAATTGTACTGATGTAGCAGGAAACTCTAGGACTAATAGTTCAACTATTTATGTTAATGACACTAAGTTACCTAATATTTTGAAAACAAGTAATGCTTCAACTACGAATTCGCTCGTGTTCAGTTTTAACACAGACGACTTTACAAATTATACGCTTAGATACGGTCACGCTGGCAATTTGAGTTTACCATTTTCAACTGGTGTTGCTCAAAAAGCATACAATCATACTGTTACACTGTCAGGCTTGCTTTCAAATACAATATACTACTATAACATCACTCTTTGTGATAGAACAGTGGCACATGCAAGATGTAAGAATCAATCGTCTTCCATGGCTACACTTCAGCCGACTTCAGAGGTAGGTGGAGGTTCTAGTGGTGGAAGCAGTTCAACCACAACAACGACTACAACACCAGTTGTAACAACAACTCCTTTAACAACTACTCCTATTTTTGCAACTGCCACTTCGACTCAAACGGGAGCAGCAAGTTCAGGTTCATCTGGCGGTTCAGCTGGAGTAGGACAAGCTGGAATAGTTGCACCAACAACTCAGAAAGAGTCTGTAAAAGCTACAGTTGCAACAACAGAAACCAAGGCATCGTTCTGGGCATGGGTTAGAACGTTGTTTTCAAGATTATTCGGCGTATTTAGTTAATTTCTTTTTATTTATTTTTTAGTTTGTAATTATCACGAATAGAATTTAGCTAAGCAAACATCTGTAAGATCTTCGTTTTAATAATAAACTAAAAATAATTTATATTTCTTTTAGAATAGCTTTTTCAAAATCTTCTACTTTCTTTTTAAGATTTTGAGCAGCTGTTTTCATCAATTTTCTAGGTTCTTTTCCCTGAATTACGAGCTCCGGTTTACCAACTAGTGGATGTCTTTTGTCTAGAGTTGCAATTTCTACTCCTTTCGTAAGCCAAAGTTCATCTTTTATTGCATTAGCGAAAATAGAATTTTCGTTCGGGAATCTCACCTTTGCTTCTTCCTTTTCATCTTTAAGAAATTCGAGTTGCATATTATTCTTTGAAAATAGGTTCTTTATAAATGTTACTATGATGTGGGCTCTGTAGAAAATAGAAAATAACTCCGCGTCAGCTCGGCTTGTTATACTGATTTATATTGCATTTTCCTATCTGGAACCTCGGAAAATGCTTTATTATTTGTCCATTGGAAGCCTCGCAGCAAGACGGCGGCGTTATTTTCTACAGAGCCTATAATGTAAATGCATAAATTTTTATAATAACTCTCTATTGAAAAAGAAGGGGGTTTTATGTTTAAGTTCAATAAAGAGGACGCCAGGTTAAGGGAAGTAGAAAAGAGCGTAAAATCGGCTTTTAAGGCTGTTAAAGGGGAAATGGACGACCATCTAACATCCATAAACGATAATACTGAAGAGCTTCAAGAACATTCTACGCATTTAGAAGATTTAGAATCTAAGTTTGAAAAACTACAAGAAAGATTTGATGAAATTCACATGATGCTTTCTAGAATGACCAAACAGGGAGAAGTCTCACTTTCTGAAACCGAGAAAAATGTGTTTATGGTTCTTTATTCGATTGAACAAACTCCTTTGAGTTATACTGACATTTCAATGCGAACCGGTTTAACAGAATTAGCTGTTAAGGCTCACATTTTTTCTATAATCAACAAAGGAATTCCAATTCTTGAAAGGCAGATTGATGGTCAGTCATTTTTTAGATTAGATAAAAAATTCAAAGAATTGCAAGCCAAAGAAAATATTTTGAAAATCGATATGGAAGGATTCTAATTCTCACTTTTTTGTCAGAGAAACTAGAAATTTCAATAATTTAACAACATCCCCTGGTTTTTGGTCGCTTCTTTTATAGGCCCGTATTGCAGTAAGATATTTCTGCTCTTTGCTAGGTGCATTTGTCTGAATCAGTTGATACCCGAGAACATGATTTGGGGTTGTTTCAAGGGTATCGCAAATACCAAGCAAGGTATCGATTGACATTACCCTCTTTCCTTTCTCGAGAATACTTATGAAGCCAGGAGTAACACTACTAATTTCAGCTAATTCTTTTTGGCTGTAGCCATAACTAACTCTCACTTTTCTAATTCTTTTCCCCGCTTCAACCGGGTCGTAATGTGTCTGCATCGGGACAACTAAATACAACTATATATTACCTTATTTATTTTCTATACTGAAAATATTCAGTATACGTTTTATTGATACCAATGTCTCACTTCAAATTAATGTCGAAATAATGCCGACAGTTGTAAAGAAAAATTTAGTAGGAATTCTGTCTAATCTATTCGGGATTAGTGGATTTTGCATACTCTTGTCGAAATAATCTCTTTCGTGCATTATTCCGAATGATTAAATCTTTTAATCGGTAATTATAAACATAATTCTATCAACTTAATAAAAAGCTTAAAGTATTTAATCAAAAACACTATTTTCTTGGTTTTTATGCTGTGAAGCTGATATTTTCTCGTTTTTAATTAATTTTTGCAACTCTCGAACATACTTCATCGAAGTCTCGAGATAATTTGTAATTCTTTGCACAGATTTCTCAAACGCGCTTTCTAATGTGTTTCCGTTGAGCTTGTAGCCGATTATAACCTTCCCATCGGCAATGTAGGATGTTTTATTGATCAAGTCAAGTTCAACCCAACGTTTCAAATAATCATACATAGTTTGCCTCGTTATTCCAGCATGCAGTCCCATCTCCTCTACCGTCATTACGGCAGCTTCTGGGTGTTTTTCTCTCTGTGCAGATTTCATTTTCTCATACATTTCTACAAGAACATTCTGCATTTTATCTGTTGAACCTTCTTTTCTCGGCATTAACCCCATTCTGTGCATAATGACTTTACTAAGCTCATCTGCCGTTGGATTCATGTTTGGTTCATGATTCGTTAGTACTATTTTTGTTGACATATTTTACCTCTTAACCGAATTTATTCGGTATTTTGTTTTCTATATTAGATATTATCCCGACGGATTAATAAGCCTCACGCGCGGTTGTCTAGTGGAAGATTAAAAGTTTTAATCAAAACTTATATATTATGTCTGAAATCCAATTGTGAACCAAATTATGACTCAATCAATCGCACCTAGGCACAAATGATGGTTTAATTTATTTACAAATCATAAAAAAATTCACCAAAAATAATCATTCGACATAATCTCCAAATTAGGTATTTTCAAGAAGAACTATGTTTTGCACAAAATCACAACATTCGTGCATAATCCCGACGTAGTCGGAATGATTTCTTCTATTCTGGGATTATCCCGACAAATTAGTTCAACCTTAACTAACTGTTTACCCCCGCGTTTTGAATCAAACTTTGCATTTGCATGCAAATTAAACAATAATCCCGACAGAGAAACAAGTTCCAGGCTTGATTAAGGGATAATTCCTACAAGTTAGTCTAGTATACAAATGTTATACAGAAATCAACCCATGTAACTTAATTGTTTTTTCTGCTGAACTTCAACAGCTTCCTTGCCTTTAGTCATAATTGCCCTTAACTTGTTTTCAAATTGTTCAGCTTGTTTTTCTAATGGCTTAGCATCAACATTCAATCCGAGATATTTATCCATAACTCTGATAACCGCTGCTGCTGCTTTTGAATCTGGCATTGCGGAGTGAGTTTCAGCAAAAATACAGCTCATTGTTTGTTTAGTGTTCTTCGCTTTCAATAAAATTGTCCCAGTAACTCCCATTATTACTCCCTCTTTGAGTTCATCAACATTTAATCTCTGGAAGTCTTTCTTTATTTTTTCACTGTTTGAATAGTAAAATGTTTTAGGGTTGTCGTCAGGATTGGCACTTCCGACTCCTTCAACTGAAATAATCTCTTTTGCTTCGAGCATATTGGCTAATTTTAAGACAACTTCGCTGAACTGCCACTCTAATCCTGCTGGATTCGTTACGACATGAAGAAATACAATGTTAAATTTTTTATTGTAGAAAATTTCAATTGGCTGAACAACTTCTCCCTTGTGCAAGGCAACCATTGGAGGAATCTCTTCACTTACTATTGTTCCAATTGATTCACAATCTAAATGGTCAATTAAATATTCAGTAACAATTGTTCCAATTAATCCAAATCCGGGAAAACCTTCTACTAATATGACATCTTTAGGTTTTTTCGTTAGAATAATTTCCATCTTATAATTCCATTGCAAACATTGCGATCATTAAAAATAATCCTTCGATGATGAAGATTATGTTATAAACAAGAACAGGTAGATCTAATCCAAATAATCCTGGTCCTATTCCGAATGACTGCAGAGCAGACAATATTCCAATTGCCATAATAACAACACCAACAAAGAACGATAACCAACCGATATGATTTGAATTTGTAAGTTCTATTATTGATTCAATTGCTAAATAGAAACCTAATACTGCTAAAATAAAAGGAACGGCACTCATAAATGGTCCTGCACTTAAGAATTCTGAAATTCCCCAGTTAACTACGTTGAATTGTTCTAATAATGGGATTAAACCTACTGCAAAAACAATAATTCCTACCAAACCGCTAAACCAATCCTTTGGTTCCATCATTGCTTTTTTGTTCATTTTAAGCCGGAACAGGAACTAATCTTCCTGCAAATTTCTTTTCTTTTTGTAGTGCTCTTTCTATCGATTCTTCTGCTTTTTCAGCAAGATCTGTTAATTGTAATCTTGCTTTGTTCAAACTTTTAAGTGCAGTGTGCTCTTCATCGAGTAATGCAAATATTTCTGAAGATAATGCTTCCATTGCACTTGGCAAATCATATCTTTTTTCAGAACTTGCTTCTGCTATTTCATCTGCAATTTGATGAGCAGTTCTAATTAGCATTAAGCTGAAAATTGACATATCTCTTGAAAGTTTTTCAAAATTCTGTGCAAATTTCTTTTCAATTTTTAATAATTCATGAATATCTCCCATTGTAAATCCATTTTTTCTCGCTCTTAATTTCTCCAGTCTAGCTTCCAATTTGAATGGTTCTTTAGCAAGAGTTCTTTCTGCCCACCACTCTAGCATTGGTCTTAATGGAGAAAATAATCCTTTTACTTTGTATCCGATTAATGCTCTGTTTAATGCACCTTCTACTAATTCTTTTCCTTCTATGGAGGCAACTAACTCGTCTAAATATTTTCTTTCATCATGCGCTAATACTTGTTTTATATCTGCCACTTCTTTCAGTAGAAATCTTAGTTGGTCTTTATCTAATTCTTGGCCATGCCTATTCATGATTGCAATTATATCTTCGAAATCCATTTTTGCTAATAAATCTTTTTCGAATTCAACATTGTAACAATGCTGCAAACCATCTGCTATTGTTCTTATTGCTTTGTTGGTATCTTCTCTAACATCATTTATTTTATGTTCTTTTATATCTCTGAAAATTGTGACTATTTCTCTGACTATTGCGTTTTTTTCTTTAACTGCATGAGTTGCAGATCTTCTTGCTTTTATTTTTTCGTAGAATCTTACTTCAACTTTTTTACCTAGAACTCCTTCAGGATAGCTGTGGATGTGTTTTGCTTCCGTTTCTACACGAAAGAAATGCTTTTTGAAATAGTCTAATATGCCCATTTTAATACCTCTTTCTCCTTCTTAGGCAAAGGCTCTTTATAAACATTTCGGGGGTTTAAGAGCTTCTGGGCTTGGTTTAACATGTAGTTACTTATAAGTAGTTACAAAACGAAAGATATATAAAGGAGTGTTACGTTAGGTTAAGTATGAAACCAATCAAATCAGCAATAGCATTGGCATCTTTACTAGCAATAGCAGGTTGTGCAGGAAATAAACCTAAGCCAGTTACAAAAGCAATAGAAACTCCTAAATATGAATCTTTACCAACTCAAACAACTTCAGAAAAAACAATATCTTCATCTCTTGCAGGAAAATCTTTAATATATGAAGTTGGAAATGAATTAATATCTGAAAGTCTTACAAATAATTCTTCGACAAGTTTTACTGCCAGTACTGCAGCTAAATACGGAAAAATAAAAAATCCAAGATATTTTAACAATAGCACATTTTTCATGAAGGACGGAAATCTTTATTCGAAATCAGGGGACGAAATTTCTTTGATTATGAAGGACGTATCTCCTGAAGAATACAAACTAATAGGAAATAAACTTATTTTAATAAACAACGAAGGTAATAATTTGGAGTCTTTAGTTCTTGTAAACAGAGACGGAAGTAATATTAATACAATTCTCGAAGACAAAGTAGACTTTTCAGATTTAGATGTGATTGAATCTGGTGGAAAAAAATTGGCCGTCGTTTGCGCTAAAAATGGAAATAATAGAAAATATATCCGTATTGATACTGATTCTGGAGCTTACGATCAGATATTTTTGAAGAGCTCAATCGATAAACTTGTTGGAAGAATGGCGTGGATTGATGAAAATACTCTGGCTTATGTCAGAAAAGATATCAATGGAAAATCTGATATTTATTCATTGAAATTAAAAGACAGTCTTTTGAAGCCGTTGCCTAATGGAGTAAAAGATAAGCATATTCCGTATTATACGACACTTGCAGGAAAAAGACTTACTTTTGAAAATGCAGACAGCATTTCATTTATGACTAAATCAAATGACGGATTACTTTATGTTTCTGATGGAATTTTGAGCTGGAGACCAATCGTTAAGGCTGTTTCTCCGAAACAAAAGATTAGTTATTCTCTTGGAAATCCAGTCGATTTAAAGAAAAATACATATTCGCCGTTCTTTGACATAGTTAGAAACTAATTATTTTTTAAATTAAAATTTAATCTAAGATAAATATAATTAAAAAATAAAAATTAATAATATAAATTAGAATCCAAACATATTTTTCTTTTTAGGAGCGGCGTCAGTACTTCCATTGCTTGTTTTTCTGCCTTTGCTCTGGTCAAAGCCCTTCAATATTTCTGCGTCTCTTCTTTCACGTTCTGCTTTAAGAAGTTTCTTTTCTGCTTCATATCTTGATGTTGAAGATTCTTCTGCCAGTCTTAGGTCATATGCAGCTCTAAGATATCCTCTTCCACCATCAAGTGGAGGTATTTTATCTGGATTTGCCATTATTGCTTCAGCATATCCTGCATATTTTAATGCTTCAGAAGTTCTATTAATCATCTTTATAGTTTCATAATTTCTTATTCTATCTATGCTTGTTCTAAATTTGTCTTGTGCATCTCTGTACCAAAAATCATCTTGAACATCTCTATAAACATCTCCTATCGCATCCTTTGCGCTAAGCGTAACGTCTCTCGATGCATCAATTAAACCTATTCCAAGCTCTTTTGCTGCTGGACCAACTTCTTTACCTATTGTTTTAATTATGGATCCTGCTGACTGAGCAAGAGCTGTAAAAAGTCCTCCTAGTCCAAAATCAAATGCACGAGCATTTCCTGGAATTCCAACTGCGATTCCTGCGGCTGCTATTAGTGGCAATATTTTCGAATTTTTTCTATTTATTTTTGTTTCTAAATTTTCATTTGTTCGCATTTTACTCCTCTGTATTCATATTCTTCACACAGCTCTTTTGTCTTATCATCAATTGCATTTCTAATTTCAGCCATTTTTATTTTTAACTTTTTATTTTCTGGGCTGTTTTTATCGTAAGTTTTTGATTCTGATGCAAGTTCTCTTAGTAAGAGACTTTCTGCTTTTATTCTTTGCGAATAATCTTCGACCATTTGTTTGAATAACAAATCATCTTTTTTGTCCGGATTTATATATCTGAATGCCTGTCTGTAATGTTTGTTTTCTGGCGTATTTCTCGCCGCCACAACATCACTAAAGTATTTTCTTGCCTCTTTATATTTTCCGTTTTTACGGGATTCTTCTCCCAATCTGTAACTATATTCTGGGTTTGTTTGGCCTTGAACAACCAATCTCGATTGAATGGTGTTTGCTGGGCATAGTTCAGTTAGTCCGGTTAATCCGGCGATAATGACTGCTGCCAATGTCTTTTTCATCGTTAATAGTTAGAGAACCTCATATATAAACCTTTCTATTTGTAACTACTTATAAGTAACTACAAAACGAAAGATTTATATATCGGCATATCTCCCAATATCGTACTATGAACGATATTAACGATGGAGCATCATGGGCGTACAGATTGTCCAGAAAGGTTAGAAAACTATTGCCTTATGTTGCAGTGGGAGCCCTTACATTTGTGGGTGGATGTTATGTTGGTAATCGTACACAAGCAAAACAAAACAGAGTTTTCTACATTACTCCTATTCAAGTTCCAGGATTTGATATGCCTTTGGAAAATATAGTTACTCAAAGAGATTTTGGCAGAGAACATAAATTTAATCCTAATAATACTTTAGTTAAGATAGGAAATTACAGAGTTTCCCTTCCTGTCGCTCTTGCTTGTGTAGACGGCAAAGTTGCTGATTTAGCTGCTCTTTCTAGAAAAGGAATCTCAGGTATATCTGATAAAATAGATGAAAAAGACGGTAGAAAATACTTAGTTATGACTCCTACAAAAGCAACAGCAAATGTGCCGGTTGCTGCAGTTCAGTCTGATGATGATGAAGAGTAATTACTTTAAGTCTGGATAGAAGTCATCAATTTCTCTCTTTAATTTTGTTTTTATATTGAGCAATGTATCGGGTTCTGCTCCCCTCTTACGATAAATTCTTGCGATGCTTTCAATTCTTTCAGCCAAATCTCTTTTGTTGAACTCCGAGATAAACCACTCTCCTAACTTTGATTTTCCAGTCCCTCCGAGTAAAGTCTCAACATCTTCTTTTTCGAAATCAAGCACATTATTTTTTAAATCCGATATTTTCTTGATTTCTCCTTTTTTTAGTTTAATTGAGTTTTTGGCCTCGATATATGGAATATTATTTAACTCAAATATTTTTGACTCATTCAGGGATTCAGCATTGACAATATTGTACTTTTTCCACAACTCTTCAATCTCTGCAGCCACCCCTTTTTCTACACTTTCAATTTCAGCTTTGAACATTTTTTCTTTTTCAAGGAGAGTTCCCATAAGCTGAATTTCTCTGATATATACTTCTTTTAATTTATCATTTAGTTTTTTTATTGCGCCGATACTATTAGTTAGTTCGGTTCCTTCTATTTTGTTTTTCATCAGTGCATCAAGTATTTTATTTTGTTGACCAATTATTACATTTTCTGCAGACCATGCAAGCTTTAATGAGTAAACTGCAGTTGATAGTTTGTTCAAATCTGACCAAAGTTCTTTATTTACAAAATCTTTTTCAAATGTCAAATCCGAAATTAATTTGTCCATGTCTCTTTCGATATTTTCTATTGGTATTCCTTTAAGGTAAACTTCGCTTGATTGCCAGTCTTTTTTTACAATTACCTCTCTTACTTTTTGAACAGTTTTTCTCTGTTCGTTTAAGTCTTCTGCCATTCTTGTTATCGATACAGGCTTTATGTTCTTAAGAAGTTTCTCATACCTTTCTATCTCTTTTCCAGATACTTTGTTTATTTTTTCTATTTCTTTCTCGTTCGCAATTAATTCATATATTAATGCCTTCTCAGTATATATTTTGGCCGGGTCTTTCTCTGTTATTCTGAGAAGTTCTTCAACGTCTTCGTTATGCTTCTTGAATAGTTTTGTTTTTCTTATGTTCATCCCTGCTAAATTTAATTTTCTTAACTTGCTGGTAACTTTTTTAATATAGGCAATCATTCTCGAAACAAAGCTTTTTCTAAGTTTAAGTTTCCCCAGGATGTTTTTCCCAAGATTTGTGTATTTTAAAATGCCACCTATTATGGCTGCCAATATAGTCAAGATAAATATTATTCTTTCATAATTATCTGTCACAGCATTTCTTATTTTAGTGAATGTAATTCCTTCTTTCTGCCCTTTTCTTGCTTCTTCCGCCGCAATTTTCTCGGCTTCTTCTATTTTTTGTCCAGTTATTTCTGCATATCTTTTCTCTGCTTCATTCGCGTTGGTTATGGCATCTTTCCCAAGTTCAACTAGTTTTTCTTCGCTAACTCCTGTAAAATCGAGACTGCTTATTTTCGAAACAATATCATCCAATGCTGTCGATATATCGTTGTCTGCGGCAAAAACTGAAACTATTAAAACAACTAGCATCAGCATCAATGTTCCCGGTAGTTTTTTATCTGTTAGTTGCATATCGGCGCTCCTCTGTATTCAAATTCGGTGCAAAGTTCTTTTTTTCTTGATGCAATTCCGTCATATACTATTTTTGCCTCAGCTTTGGCCTTCGTTAATTCAGCAGAACCCTGTTCCCAATTTTTATTTTTAATTTCCAATGCAATATCCCTTAATCTAACATTTCTCGCTATGATTGCTTCCCTGTAGTCTGCTACCATTTTTTTAAATATTAAGTCATCTTTTTTGTCTGGATTTATGTATCTGAACGCTTTATTGTAGTTATTATTTCCGGGAACATTTCCTGCAGAAGCAACTTCTGTAAAGTATCTTCTTGCTTCGGCATATCGTCCATTTTTTAATGCCGTTTCTCCAAGTCTAAAGTTTTCATTAGGGTCTTGGGAGATGTATAATCCGGTTGAACTCATTATGAGTCTTGATTGAAGCGGGCTGGTTTGTTCTGTTGAACTTTTCCATGGAAGACTGAACCCCGTTCCGCCTGCGGTAAAACCTATTCCAAATATTAATAAAAATGTAACCGCAAATCCAATTGCGAGTGAAATTAATGATTTTGAAAGCTCTTTTTTTGGATTTGAAAGATGATTAATCAGCATGCCAATTAATACTGTTCCAAGTACATACCATATGTATCCGCCGAGTGTAACTTCACTTCTCAAGTATCCGAACGCAAGTAAAAGCGACATGGACACGGAAATTGCTCCTTTGTGTTTTGAATCCGGCCATGTTTTTCCAACTCCTTCTTTTAATGCAAATCCGAGTATGATGAATATTAAGAAAGCTTCGATATAATTTGGCATAGCAGATGCTGAAGAAATTATATTTTTTAGGCTGTCGGATAATGCTCCCGTTCTTGCATTTTCGGCAAAAGACTGGAATGGATTTTGAGCGGCTGCACTAAGTACTGAAAACAAGCTCGCAATAACAAATCCAGTTACTTTTTTCATCTTATTCCTTCTAGCCCTCTTTCGATATTTAATTGTTTTCTTTTAAATCCTAACTTGGAAAGTATCATTTCTATTATGCCCTCTGTCTCTTCTGCTTCCGAAATCATCCGTTCTTCCATGTTTGCAATATCTGGTTTGATTTTTTCCATTTCTTCCATTAGGTTAATCATTTTTTCCAGAAGCATTATGTTTTCTCTTGACCTCTTTACCGATTTATCCGCTTCTTTGATGAAATAGTCAATTTTCTCTCCTAGTTTACTTTCTTTCATAGCACTAACAAGTTCAAATTCGTACTTTTTATTAAGTTCTAGATTGTCAACAGTGTTTTTTTGAATTGATAGCATTTCTTCATATATTTTCCAGAACTTCGCAAGTACTCTTTCGCTTTGATTGAGCGTTTTTTCTTCTTTAGGAGATATTTTTTTTATTTGCTTTCTTACTAAACTCAGTTCTCTATCGATATCGGCTATTCTTGCTTTTATTAGTTCAATAAATTTATCCTTGTTTTCTGCAGATTTTAGCGATTCTGCAAATGACGGGTCTATACTTCTTATTTTTTCAATAATTGATTGTCTCCTACCTCCCTCAATAACAAAGCCTCCTTTTTTAATGTCTTTTTTAGTATCTCTTTCTGTTTTTTCAGCTATCGCTATCTCTTCAAGAAGTTCAAGCGCTTTTCCGGCAGCAATTATGCTGTTTAGCTTTTTCTCAATGAATGAATCATTGCTGTTTGTGTTCACTTTGTATTTCCTCCATTATTCTTTCAACTAATTTTGCATATTTTTCTGTAGTATTCAAGTTATTGTATGTTTCATCCAATTTATCCTTAAGCGCCATTTTTATTTTTAACTCCGTTTTATCATCCAGTGGAAGTCCATATTGTTCTAATTCTTCTTTCATATTTTCGATTTCTCTGTTCTTTCTCCATTCCCCAAGTTTTAAGTAAAATAGTATTTTTCTCTCAAATTCTATTACTGGATCTTTTCCTCCTGCACCGATTTCTGCATTCATTATGCCGTGTATTTGTTTTTTTCTTGCGGATTCCTGCAAAAGCAAAGTTGTTATTTCTACTTTCATTTCATTTTCAATAAATTCACGGTCAGCTTTTCTCATTTTTAAAGCCAGCTTCAATCTTGCAAGTCTGTCCCTTATTTTTTCTTTTATTCTTGGGTCTTCAATAAATTCAAGCATCATGGCTTGCGCTTCAAGTTTTCCAACACCTTTCCCCATATTTCTTACCCATTCAAAATCTCTGACGACTGCAATTTTCAGTAGCAATCTGTGAAGTTCTTTTTTAATAAAGCCGCCAAAAGCGCCATCTTTCCCCTGGCCTTCTTGGAGTCTCGCATAGATTCCAACTCCAAGCACAACCATTCCAAGAACGATTTTTTGCCATGCTAGTAATAATCCTGTGTGAGTTATTGCCGGTGACATTGATTTTGGCAACGACTGCAAAATTCCTATTAGTATTGGGAAACCTCCAGCTAAAATTGCTCCCGCCACTTGCAGCGTTCCCAAATAGTGCAGAATAATCATCCATGTTGCATTAGCGATGAATCTTATTGGCCTAAATATTGCTATTTCGAGTAAATTTATTATCCAGCCTGCTATGTATCTTCCCACTACGGGGATAAGTCCTAACAAAAAATTAATCAGAAATTTAACAAGCCAAATTATTCCGACCAGAACCCATCCAAATATAGGCATTGCAACTTCTTGTGCCAGATCAAGTTTTTTTAGAGCTTCTCTTAGCTCCATTGACTTCATCATCGCACCAGTAAAAATTATGCTCGTCAGTATTCCGAGCCCCAATACGAAATATTGGTTCATGTCAATTATCAGAAGTTTTATTAAATATATCAGCCCCCAAGCTCCTGCTATTGATGCAAAATATTCTCTTTTTGTATACCAGAAAAATAAGATTGCTCCCAGTCCAATTAATCCTGCGATATGAAATTTATCCCATGCCGCATATCCGAATAGGAAAGCAATGACTACATAATAAACAAACTCGCCTTTGTTTTCGGCCATTTTATGCAGGTTCCTCCTTTAATTCAAATCCATATTGTTCTTCAAATATCGCACTATATCCGACGATTTTATTCCAGATTATTTCCCGCTTGTTCATATCTTTCAGTAGTGGTTCGTATTCTTTCATTTCTTTTCGAATTTCTAATCCTTGTTTTTCAATTTCTTTAATTCCTTCTAAAACTTTTTTGAACAATGGAGGTATTAAAGAAATTGCCGCTCTCCTCTGCTCATCAGTTATATTTCCTGATGCTTTCTGGAGATTTGTTCTTAGTGCTGCAAAATTAGAGTTTGTTTCGTCAACTATTGAGTTGTATTTGTTTATTTTTGCATTCGTTTCTTCAACTTTTCTATTCATTTCTTCGTAGTTTTGTTTTAATTTCGGAGCAACTTTTTCATGCTTATTTAAAACATATTTTGTGAATTTTTTGACATCTCTTTTTTTCTCTTCAAGCAATTCCTTTACTCTATAATTGGTCAAGCGAATAATTTCATTTATGTTCCCTTTTTTACTTTCAAACTTTCTATTGTACTTCTCCCATGTCTGTTTTTGCCACTTACCCCATCCTTCTTTGTTATCGCTTCCACTTGCTTTTTTCCAGTCATTAACGAATTTAAGTTCTACAAATCCTTTTCCGAAATATTTCTCCCAGTTGCTTTTATCTTTAAGTTCTCTTAGCATAGTTATCAAATATTCGGCCTCTCTTCCTGGACTTGTTGCTGAAAAATTATCTTCGGCAGTAGTTTT
>JBBSYT010000077.1:0-3745 GCA_038045085.1 Nanobdellota archaeon | reverse complement strand
AATCAGTGGTCGGTAATGTTGTAACGTATCAACTTTTAGCAAAAATGCTATTTCCTGATTCAGATCCATCATTGAGACTTTCTCTCTTTGCATATTCTTTGCTCGAGGGATTCATAAGAATGGATAACTCGCCGTTGAGCGCAATAAACATGCTTTTGCCAAATAATACCGGTTACGCATCACTTCCGGGAAAACTCGTAAGTCTTCCGCTTGAAGCTATGATTGGAATCAGAGAAAGCATGAAAAAACAAAGAGGTAAAAAATGACTGAACAAATATTTGATATGAGTCCGGACATGAAACGGCTAGATGGAATTAGAACGTGTGATTTGGAGCAGAGAGATTTGCCGTTAGAATCAATTATTGCAATATTTGGATACATCCATGGCGAAAGCGGTTCGGAATATCATTTTATGTTAGGATTAGATCCCAGAATTCAAGGGGTCTTTGCATATTGTGACGACTCTTTCCGCAAAGGGTCTGCCGAATATCTGGATGTTCTTAAAAGAATGTCTTCAATAGTAAATTCAGAAATAAATCCAGAAACCGGTAAAGGGATGTTATCTGTTCCAAAAGATAAAAAATCACTCGTTACAATTCTAGATGGTATTTTTGATGAATTCAATGTATCTGAAGAACATAAATCGCTCGTTATAGATTATGCTAGCAAAATATAAATGAAATTAATTGCTATTTACAGAGAAAAAATCATTGTGTTACTGTTAAGTGATTTAACTAAGTTTATATAATGGCCTTGTGCTTAAATTTTTATGAGAGCAATTCGTTATGCTAGATGTTACGGATTAAGCTCTAGTGTTCAAAAAGAGCTTTGCATTTATGTTCCAACATGCAGCGCAGTTTTTATTTTGAGCCAGGGAGGAATACTTTCGGTATATCCGACAAAGTCAAAATCAGCATTAAATTCAGAAGTTATTGCTGTGCAAAACGCTCTTGAAGTAAAAATAAATGAAGCCTCATTCAATTCTGCAACACTGACTGATATTGAAGAATTGGAAATAACTAATAAAAATTATAGTGATTTAATATGGGCAGTTAATACACGACCACACGAAATTACTTATTCTAAACATAGAAAAAATTTAGAGGGAATTCTTTTTCAACGATCTCTTGTTTTACAAAAATAAAAAATTAAATATCCTGATCTATCATAATACTTCTTAATCCTTCATCTCTTTTTTTCCTTAGTTTTCTGCTGATGTTCATCAATTCAGGATAAAGTCTTTCTGAAGTTGCTTCAGTAAATCCGAGATTCGTCATTATTCCTCTGTAATCGTCAGCAGTTACTAAACTTCCTTCTTTCATTCCGAAAACAAGATATCTTTCTCTAACTGCCCGTTGTTCTTCGATATATCCATTTAAAATTGTTCCATATTTTGGAAATTCTTCTGCAAACTTATCAACACCTTCCCTCATGCCGCGAGTTTTCATCTCATCTTCATCTTTGATATATGCAAAAACTCGGTCTCCATTGTATCTTTGTCCAAATTCTATATCTATATCTTGTGCCATTTTTGGCTTTTTTCTTTTTAGTTTTCCTGACATGCTCGATATGGGCACGTCAATTCTGTCTGCTGCAACCAGCTCAATTATTTGTCTTTCTAGTGTTTCATTCATTTTGTTTACCTAATGATTATGTGATGAATGAACTACTTAATATTCTGTGGTGATAGTTGCCACCATAATGTTTATATGGCGCGAGAATTATCTTTTATTCATGGACAGGCATTTACTTGAAAACTTAGGATTAACGAAGAACGAAGCTAAGGTTTATTTAGCTTTGATCGAAGGAAGTTCAAAGGCCGGGTTGTTAACAAGAAGAACGGGCATCCATAGAAGAAATGTTTATGATGCGATTGAAATGTTGATTCAAAAAGGACTTGTTTCCTACATAAAGGAAAACAATGTAAAGCTTTATTCTGCAGTTGAACCAAACAGATTATTAGAGATATTAAAAGAAAAAGAAACCAACATAAACACAATAATTCCTGAACTTCAAGCAAAATTTAATGCAATCCAAGAAGACAAAGGAACTACTTTTTTTAGAGGAAAGCAGGCATTAAAGTCAATATTCGATGATCAATTGAAAGAAGGAAAAGAGATTCTAGTCTTAGGTGCATGTCCTTTCGCGAATGATGTTGTGAAGTATTACTTCCAAAAATATGATAATGAAAGAAAAAGAAGAAAAATCAAGGTAAAAGCAATATTTACAAGCAAGGTTAATTCACACATTCCATTATCGGAAATAAAGTATCTTCCAACACAGTTTAACTCCCCAACTGCGACTAATATATATGGAAATAAGGTTGCAATTATATTATGGACAGAAGAGCCATTTGCAATTCTAATTAACCAGAAGGAGATAGCAGATTCTTACAGGAATTACTTTGAATTGTTATGGAAAATGGCTAAGAATTAAGCATAAAAACCGAGATATATGAACTTCTTTAATAGTTTCTATGTTCCCACTTATCAAGACAATATTTGAAGATGATTTTTCTAATTTATCATCTTTTCTTAATAACATTCATCTTTTCAAGCGTTTCATCAGTAAATTCTTCAATCAAGCTCATATTGATATTTTTATAACCTTTTGAAGTTCTTAGCAGCAATTCCGCTCTCACTTTTTTCATAATGCTGTCTTTTATATCTGCAGTATCCTCTTCCGGCAGTGGTCTATTCGCTGGATTTATCAAATTCCTATATTTCTCAGCTACAGAAAAGCTATTTTGAAATTCCTTGTCATAGTATCCTCTTAAATTCTCGTCATCTATCGCTTCTTTAAGTATTTCGTGGACTATCGCCATCGCAATATTTCCAATAAATAAATCAATCAGTTTATTTCTGTTCTGACTCATTTTTTATTCCTTCCATTATTTTATTAAATAATCCATCATATAAGATTCTGTATTTATTGATGAAACTTTTCTTTTCTACGATATTATCATTTACTTCTTTTATACTGTTTTTCCCAAAATAATTGGCTATTTCTAAATCAATGTATTCTTTTGATAATTCTTTCAGTTCTAAAAAGCGTTTTATTGCAAAAACATTTCTTAACATGTTGTATTTTTCTTTTCCGCTAAGATAATCAAAATTATCTAGCAAAATTTTGCTTTTTAAAAGATGAAGATCAAGCAATTTATAATTTATTTTTTGTTCAATTTTAAACAAAATTCTTTTTTTAGCGACAAATTTGCTCAGAAGCATCTGAAATAAAGGATCGGTATTCACTCCTTTTTTTAATGCGTCATAACTTATTTCAATAACGTGCGCCACCATTCCGAATTTTTCCATGATAAATTTCTCTGTTTGACTGTTAACCCCGTTGATTATTATGATATCTATGTCGTTTGCATTGAAGCCTTTTTCTAGGAATGATCCTGCAATTATCACATTCTCGGCGTTGCTTAAAAAATTAAATAGATCATTTATGACTTGGACTTTTATTGGCTCCAGTTTTTTAATGTGATAATAATAGGACTTTATTGTCGGCTTTTTCAGCACAGAGGTTATAGCCACATAACTTCCAACCTCAAGCCCATAACGTTTTTTACTGATGTATATCTGGTCCATATTGCTTCCCCTGCTGACTCTGCTTATTATCTCCATATTACGTAATAATACGTACTTGTATTTAAGGTTTTTGTTTTAAGTATTTAACTAAGCAGAAATAGCAGATTCTTACAGGAATTACTTTGAATTGTTATGGAAAATGGCTAAGAATT
>JBBSYT010000076.1:0-4420 GCA_038045085.1 Nanobdellota archaeon | reverse complement strand
TAAGAAGAATAATCAGAGGAATGCTTCCATATAAAAAAGAAAAAGGAGAAAAAGCATTCGACAGAATAATGTGTCATATTGGAGTTCCAAAGCAGTTCGAAGGAAAGAAATTTGAAACTTTGGACTCAGCAAACATTAATAAAAGACAGACAGTAAGATTCATGAGTGTTAATGAAATATGCAAGTCATTAGGTGCTAAAGTATGAGTAAGGCAATAATTATTTCAGGAAAAAGAAAGAAGGCGGTTGCAAGAGCAATTGTTAATGAAGGAACTGGAAAAGTAAGGTTCAATGGTCAGCCAATCTCAAATATAAGTTCCGAATTTATTAGATTAAAAATTCAAGAACCTTTGTTTTTTGCAGAAGATATTATTTCTAAGCTTGATATAGATGTTGAAGTAAAAGGCGGCGGAGTTGTTTCTCAGGCCGATGCCGCAAGACTGGCAATTGCTAAAGGACTTGTTGTTTACAATCCTAAATTGAAGAAGACGTTCCTTGATTACGACAGAACATTATTGGTTGCTGACGTGAGACAGAGAGAACCTAGAAAACCAAATACCGGTGGAAAAGCAAGAGCCAAAACACAAAAATCGTACAGGTGATGAAAAAATGATGATACCGATAAGATGCTATAGTTGCGGAAAACCAGTTGCTCATTTATGGACAGAATTTACAGAAAGATCCTTGAAAGGAGAAGACAAGAAGAAGATACTGGATGATTTGAAAGTAGACAGATACTGTTGCAGAGCACTATTCATAGGACATGTTGACTTGATTGATATGGCGGCACAGTTCAAGAAAAGTTAAAGCTTAAATATTAGAATTATTTCTGGAATTCATGTCAAATAAGTTTAGCTTGGCATTGGAATATTTAGCTTCTGATAAATCTGAAACTGAAAAGAATTGTAAATTAAGAGACATTTTCGGGCATGATTTTAATGATTATGGGTTTTTTCTAGCAGAAACTGTAGCAAGACTGCCGTATTTAACACCAGACCAAAGTTTTAATGCAAGAAAGTTCATATATGACAATGACATTGGTGATGCGTGGTTGATTCACTTTAGTCCTTTCTATGCTCATTATGTAGATACGGTAACTTCAATACGTGCTCTTCGTAAAATGGATGAAGTTTCAGGAAGATATCATTTAGAGAGAACCGCGAAGTTAATTATCTCTGATGAAGATGAATTTGGCAAGGATATATTCAGTACTGAAGAGCATGAATTGGGCGAGAGCGAAGATTTAGAGATACTTTTTGATGATGGTATCGATTCGGCCGAGATTTGTCTTAATTCGTCTGATTTTTCCCTATTTCTTAAGGAGTTTGATTTGGAATTTAGGGTAAAAAAGAATAGCAGTCCAGAGGAGTTATCGAGAGCTAATTTTGTATTTGATGCTTTCTATAGTCGGGGGATTGCAACTAAGGACGTTAAAGAATTAAAGAAAGTTTTTGACAAAGCAAGAATGTATTGAAAACATTTATTAAATGAGTTAATTTTCTTAATAATATGAAATTCGTCATAGAGCATTTGGAAGATGAGGTTTGGGACTGGTGCGTTTTAGAATACAGGCATATGTCTGAAGTTGTCGGAAAAGAAAACTTGATTTTTACGAATATTCCAAAGAAAGAAGTTCATAAATTAGAGAAATTGGGGAAAGTTTATACTGAAAATGTTTTAAATTTAAAGTTTAACAAGTGTTGCTTATTAGAAATGATAACAGACAAGGAATTGAAAATGGAAGATAAAAATAAATTCGAATATATGATATTCGGAGGAATTCTTGGAGATAATCCTCCGCAGGGAAGAACTAAGGTTTTGCATAAATTAAAATGCGAGATGAGAAATCTTGGAGATAAACAAATGAGCACAGATACTGCAGTTTTAGTTACTAAAATGATTTTAGACGGCAAAAAATTGAGTGAAATTGAGTTTAAAGATACAATTAAATTAGAACTTAATGATGGAGAAGAAGTTATTCTGCCTTATCGCTATGTAGTTAAGAACGGAAAGCCTGTTCTACCTAAAGGTTTGTTTAAGATGTTAAAAAACCAGGAAGGACTATAGATTATTTTAGATAAAAAGGTCCTTTGCTCGTACTAATTTTTCCTTGTTCAGCCAGTTCAAAGTTTTCTTTAAGCTGTCTAACCATTTCTTTTGTTTGTTCAGACCAAGAATGTCCGTAAAATACAGATTTTTTACCATTGTTAATATGCGGCTCTAGTTCAACAACATTAATTACACTTTTTTTCATAAAATCAAGCGTCAAAGCATGTACTGGTTTTAATTTATCTGCAAGTGAGTTTCTTATTGTAGCATTTTTTATATACATTTCAGTTATCCCCGGTAAATGCGAAGAAATTGTCAATGTTTCTTTCCCATTCTGTACGTCAAAAATTCCTTGATATACCTGAAATCCTGGAGTTATAGTGCTCACTTGCAGTTTATTTTTCCGTATTTCCTCCAGCTCACCTTTAAGTGTAACTTTTCTTTCGTATACCATCGGCTGATTTTCTCTCAATGTATAGCCAAATCTTTTCAGGAATGTTATTTCTTTTCTGGTCATTTTTGAATAATCAAAAAGAATGCTGTTATTTTTAATATCAATGCCGTATGTTCTAAGAATCTCTCTTTGTTCTGCATTTAAATCTCCTGTTTTTAAAATGCCGTTTTTTGCATTAGCAAGCGTAAATATATTTCCATACTGCGCAGTTTGACCAAGGTGCTCAATATCAAGCTGTAGTTTTGTATTTTCAAATTGACCGATGAAATTTACAATTTCTTTTGCATCACTAAATATTCCTGCCTCGAATTTTGGCAGAGCAGAGCATTTTCCTCCCCATCTGATATTAGGATCTGCTGTTTTCTGATCTAAATAAACGGCATTAACTCCAATCTCTGTGTACATCGGTCTTGCTCTATTCTCCACTTCAAGAATTATTCCAAGTTTTTGGGATTTTTTGTGCAGTTGTTTCATTGCAGATATTGTTTTACAATAAACTCCCTCATATTGAGAACAGCCAATGCTCGGCATCAAAATACTGTTTCCGAGATAAATGATTGCAGGATCGCATTTAATTTTTATTCCTCTTGAAATTTGCTCAGGAGCCTGTTTCCTTATTGAATCTACAATATTCAAAAGCATTATACTCGTTTCGAGAGGTCTTCCAAAACAATTCCCGATTTCAAAAGAAATATTAATATTATTTTTCTTCACATATTTGAGAAATTTCTGTACATCTTCTTTAGCAACTGGTTTCGTAACAATTACGTACGGCAAATAACCATCATCTACTCTTGCCTTTATCTGTGACAGCCGAGAATCTATTATGGAGGGAGCTTGGAACATTAAATTTTCAAGTTTTTTCATTTTGATGGAACATATATTCTGCAGTATATACTTAAGCTTTACGAATTTTCCGTGCCAGTATTAGTTTTCCATATAGAAAATAATAACCTTTAATACATTTCATTACTGTTAATTTACTGTGAATTTAATCAAGATAGCCCAAAAATGGCAAAAGAAGTGGGAAGAAGCTAAAATCTTTGAAGTTAAAGAGAGCTCTAAGCCAAAATTCTATGTTTTAGAAATGTTTCCTTATCCATCAGGTTCTGGTTTGCACATGGGACATGCTTTCAACTATACAATTGGTGATATTTATGCAAGATTTAAACGAATGAATGGTTTTAATGTTCTTTATCCGATGGGTTATGACTCATTAGGACTTCCAGCTGAAAATGCGGCCATAAAAGAAGGAATTAATCCAAAAGATTATACTGAAAAATCAATCAAGAACTTTATTAAACAGCAAAAGAGTTTAGGGCTAAGCTATGATTGGACAAGAATTGTTAAAACTCACGACCCTTCTTATTACAAATGGGATCAATGGATTTTCTTAAAAATGTTTGAAAAAGGTCTTGCTGTAAAAAAGAAAGCTCCGGTTAATTGGTGTTCAAAATGCAATTCTGTTTTAGCAAATGAACAAGTTCATGACGGGAAATGCTGGCGTCATAAAGATTGTGCAGTTGAGATTAAACAATTAGAACAGTGGTTTTTCAAAACAACAGATTATGCAGAAGAACTTTACGACGGAATTGATAAATTAACAAACTGGGCAGAAGATGTCAAAGCCATGCAGAGAAATTGGATTGGAAAGAGTCATGGAATCGAGATTAGTTTCAAAATCAATAATAAAGACTGGAATATATTCACAACAAGGCCTGACACAATATTTGGAGTTACTTTCATGGTTATTTCTGCGCAACACCCGAAGTTATTTGAGCTAGTAACTAAAGAACAAAATAAGGATGTTGAAGAATTCATTAAAAAATTAAAATCAACAAGTGAAAAAGACTTAGATACTTTGGAAAAAGAAGGAGTTTTTACCGGAAGTTATGCAATAAATCCAATTAACAACGAA
>JBBSYT010000075.1:0-9084 GCA_038045085.1 Nanobdellota archaeon | reverse complement strand
CAGCAGCGGCTTATCGTTATTGTATAGCGTGAAATTCTCTGTTATTAACAGACAAAGGCATTTTACCAATAGAAAGTTTATCTAATAAACAAGAAGAAAAAATTAATATTAAAGTCTTATCTTATGATGGTAAGAAAAATAAGGCTTCCACGTTTTTTAATTCAGGTAAACATAAAATAATAAAGATAATGACTAAATCAGGATATGAGCTTGAAGGTTCATACAATCATCCTATTCTTACATGGGTGATGGGGCTTGATTTTAAGCCAAGACTTTTTTGGAAAACACTGGGAAGTTTGCAAGAAGGTGAAATAGCGATAATAAATAGAGATGAGGGATTATTTTCTCAAACATCCACGAATATTAAAAAATACCACCCAAAAACTGGGTTTAAAAATAATATCTCTCTCCCAGGAAAAATGAATAATGATTTGGCATTTTTATTGGGGGCGTTGGTTAGCGAAGGAAGTTTTCACAATAATCAAATATTATTTTGTAATCAAGATGAAGATTTTTATAATAAAGTTAAGTCTATTATAAAATCACAATTCAAAGGCATACAGATATATGAAAATAAACTCAAAGGAAATTGCAGCCAATTAAGCATATATGAACAAAAAGCAGTCATTTTTTTAAAAGAAATAGGTTTAACTAATGTCAAATCAGACAAAAAAGAAATACCCTTTTCTGTCTTGATGTCTTCAAAAGAAAACATTAAACATTTTTTAACAGCGTTATTCGAGGGAGATGGGAGCGTATCTTTTGTAAGCGATAAAAGACATGGAGGAAAATGTATAACTCTCGTTTATGATTCAAAAAGCGAAACTTTGATAAGACAATTAAAAACAATTTTATTAAATTTTGGTATAGTTTCTAATTATCCGCAAAAAGACAAAAGAAATGGTTGTTTGAAATTAGTAATCTCTTCATTCGATAACATTTATAGATTTTACGATGAATTGGGGTTCTTCTCAACACGTAAAAATAATATACTATCCTTAATCAAATCGATTAATCCATCAAGACTAAGTACAAGCGATTTTATTCCATTTTTAAATGATTATCTTCGAATAAAGTATAGTGATAACGTTATCAAAAGATATAATTTTGATAGATATCCCGCCTTAATCAAAAATTTTTCAAAAATATCAACTATACTCGAAAAAGAAGACCAGAATTTTATATCTAAACTCATAAAACATAGATTTTATTTTGATCAATTAATTAAAGTAGAAAAAATTGAAACCAATAAAAGTGTTTTTTCAGTTAAAGTAGACAGTAATTGTCATTCATTTGTTGCAAATGGATTTATTAATCACAATACTGAAGCAAAAATGAATATTCTCGCAGAAGAAATGCTTGCTGATCTTGACAAAGAAACTGTCAATATGATTCCTAATTTTGATGGAGCATTAAAAGAACCCATTGTTCTCCCTTCAAGAATTCCAAATTTATTGATTAATGGTTCTTCAGGAATCGCTGTCGGTATGGCAACAAATATGCCTCCCCACAATATTGTTGAAGTTTGTGATGCAGGAATTGCTTTGATTGACAATCCAGATTTAACGCAGTTTGATTTAATTCAATATGTAAAAGGTCCGGATTTTCCAACCGGAGGAACTATTATTGGAAAATCAGGAATAAGGGATGCTTATGGTACTGGAAGAGGTTCAGTTGTTGTTCGTGCTAAAGCGGAAGTTGAAGTCCACAATGGGAGACAAAGAATTATCATAACAGAAATTCCTTATCAAGTAAATAAATCAACTTTAATTGAACATATTGCAGATTCTGTAAGAAATAAAATTATTATCGGAATTTCCGATCTGAGGGATGAGAGCGACAGAGATGGAATGAGAATTGTCATTGAAATTAAAAAAGATGCTAACCCCGAAGTTGTTTTAAATCAATTGTATAAGCATTCCGCTCTAGAAAGTTCTTTCGGAATAATTAATCTAGCAATTGTCAATGGAGAACCAAAAGTTCTGAATCTAAAGGAAATTTTAGTTAATTATATTCTACATAGAAAAGACGTTATTACAAGAAGAACTGCATTTGAATTAAAGAAAACTGAAGACAGACTTCACATTTTAATTGGTTTAATAATTGCTTTGAATAATATTGATGAAGTTGTTCAGAAAATAAAGAAATCACAAGGAACTCAAGAAGCATTAGCGATGTTGATTTCTGACTATACTTTATCAGAAATACAGTCTAAAGAAATTTTAGACATGAAGCTGCAAAAATTATCTTCTTTGGAACAGGAAAAAATTAAGGACGAAGAAAGACACTTAAAGAATTATGCAGTTGAATTAAAATCAATTTTAGAATCAGAACCGAAGGTTATGCAGTTAATTAAAAAAGATTTGCTCGAAGTCAAGGAAAAGTATGGCGATAAAAGAAGAACACAGATTGTTGAAGGAAATGTTGACGATGCAGTCGAAGAGGATTTAATCGAAAAACAAGACGTCGTTGTTACTATGTCTCATGCGGGATATGTTAAAAGAATTCCGGTCGATACTTATCGAGCTCAAAAGAGGGGAGGCAAGGGAATTATTGCCGCAGAAACAAGAGAAGAAGATTATATTGAAAATTTGTTTACTGCAAATACTCATTCGCAAATATTGTTTTTCACAAATTTGGGAAATGTTCATTGGCTGAAGGTTTATGAAATTCCGGAAGGTTCAAGGCAAGCAAAGGGAAAAGCTATTGTTAATTTATTAAACTTAAAAGAAAATGAACATGTTTCTGCTTTCATTCCAGTTGATAAGTTCGATGAACAGCATTATTTGGTTTTAGCAACAAAACAAGGTACTGTAAAAAAGACTAATCTTATGGAATATTCAAGACCAAGACAAGGTGGAATTAAAGGAATACTTTTGGAAGATAATGACGAATTAATCGGAGCTAAACTAACTGATGGAAATAAAGAATTGATGCTTGTAACTAAAAATGGAAACGCTGCAAGATTCCATGAAGAGGATGCACGTTCAATTGGTCGTACTTCAAAAGGAGTTAGGGGAATTTCTTTGAAGGATAACGATGAAGTTGTTTCTTTGCTTATTTGTGAAGCAGGAAAGACGGTCTTTACTATCACTAAAAATGGATTTGGAAAAAGAAGTGAAGTTGAAGAGTACAGATTGATTGGAAGGGGCGGTGTTGGAGTAATTAATATTCAATGTTCAGACAGAAATGGACATGTTGTTACTTCTCTTTGTGTTGATAATAACGATGAATTGATGATTATTTCTAAAAATGGAATAACAATCAGAACTCCTGTGCAAGGAATTAATGTAATAGGCAGAAACACACAAGGAGTAAGAATGATGAAGCTGGATGATAATGATGAAGTTGTCTCAGCAACTAAGATAGCACAAGAGTAAGGCTTAAATATAACTTCTTTTTTTGATTTTCATGCAAATTGAAAGCATGTTTGACAAAATATTGGAGGGAAGAATAAACGAGATTCTCATATTAAAAGAAATTCCAAAAGAATTTAAATCAAACACAGATAAATTACATTTTCCGCTTGGTTGCTGTTGTCACAATTGTATTAAAAAGTACAATCCGATTAAAAGCGGAGAACCAATCTATTTCTTATATCCTCAAGACAAACGTAAAATAGGCGTAATTAGAGCATGTTGTGTTGCCACATATGTCGAAATAGGGGGTTGGAAAAAATTCGCTAATGCATAGAAAGTCTTTTAAAACTACTTTGTTTCTTTATCTTAATGAACGCGTTTGCAATAACCAATCCGGGTTTAGAGGAATACTCAACTAAAGAGATTTCCGAATTAATTAAAGCTAAAACGGTTATTGAAGATTCTGTTGTTTTGTTTGATTGCGATGAGCAAAAACTGGTTTATCTTTGTTATAAAACTCAGTCTTTAATTAAAGTTTGTTCATTATTGGAGAAGATTAAAATGAAAAAACTCGAAGATTTAAAGACTAAGATAGATTTTACAAAAATAATTTCAAAAAATAAAACATTTAGAGTCAAATTCGTTAAACAAGGAGATGTTTCCTTAAGTTCGCAGGAAGTTGAGCCTTATTTGGGTGAGGTTATATTTAATCAATTCAAGGGAAAAATAAAAGCTTCAATGGATAATCCAGACTACATCGTTTATGTTTATTTGTTTAATTCTAATTGTTATATTGGGATTGATTACTCTGGATTCGATTTAAGCAAGAGAGATTATCGTGTTTTTGCAAATCCGCGGTCTTATCATGCCAACATTAACTATATTCTATTAAAAATTGCCGAATTAAAAGAGACAGATACATTGTTGGATTTATTTTGCCTTTCTGGTGAAACCGGGATTGAAGCCGCATTATATTTAACTAAACGAAGCCCTAATTATTTTGGTAAGAAAAATTTTGCTTTTAACAAATTTTTTAAATTTAACTTTGATAAAGTCGATAAAGAGATTAAAAAGACAAAATCCAAAATCGTTTTGAGTTCGCCAACCATGGGTGATGTTAAATGTGCTCAAAAAAACGCCAAAATTGCTTCAGTTGAGAAATCAATTGATTTTACCCGCCAGGATATTGAATGGATCGACTTTAAGTTTAAGAAAAAAGAATCTGTTGATAAAATTGTTTCAAACATTCCTTGTCCTTCGGCAAATATTTCTGAACAGCAAATGAAGAAAGTATATGATTTCTTCTTTTTTCAAGTTAAAGAATTGCTGTCTAAAAAAGGTAAAGTTGTTGTTTTGGGAAAGGATTTAAGTTATTTGAAAAAAACAGCTAAAAATGTCAAATTAAAAAAAGAAATTAAATTCATGAATGGAAAAGACGAATTAGAAATAGCTGTTTTTGAGAAATAATTATTTTCCATTTTGAATTGTCGGTCTTGATTGGGTTGCCTGTTGTGATGTTTGGCTTAGTTCTCCTATTTGATTTATTGATTTGATGCCGTGATATGCTAAGTAACCACCGCCAGCAGTAATAAGATATCCGAGTATATTGCTCGCAGAAAAATAATGTTCGGGACTCATTGCAACAATTCCTGCAGGGATCATTGCAATTCCGCTTAATATTATTCCAGCATTTACAGCCTTTTCTAGTCCATCTGCCATTTTTTAATTATCTTTGTTGATGTCTTTTATCAATGTTTTGTTTTTAAACCAAAAGGAAAGATTAATAATTGAGTTAATCTTTTGGAATACTATGAGTGGCACAGTAACGGGAAATACAAAAATGATAACAAGTGAAAATCCGCTTAGTCCAAACTATGATTGGAGCAAAGCACCATTAGTTCGGGGAGGGTCATATTTTAGTAGAAAAACTTACGATAAAATGCAGAAAATGGACGGATATGTAGATTTATCCCCGCAAGGTGCTTTAGAGTTATTAGTACTCTCAGGAATGAGTTTTAACCCTCCTAATTCTGGCGAAAAAGAATTAGTTATTGGATATGATGACGCAAAGAGCAGACCACCGAATTATTTGATTGGTCCAGCAAAAGGAGGATTATCTTGGCGTCTTGGTAGTGATATATTTTCTAAGTATAAGTTAAAAATAGCTCAGACCCCGAGCGGAATAGTTTTAGTTTCGTTAGATAAGAAAAAATCCTCATATTCTAATATGGGATACAAATTCAAAATATATAATTCACGAAAAAGAATGCCAAAAAGTTTCGATTACAATACAATAAAAGCTCCTGGTGTCGGTGTCATGAAATTTTCTGACGTCAAGTTTACTATGAAAGATATTCGAAGATTTCAACGAAACTCGAGACACGAAGGACCAGAATTTAGACGACCAAATTCTTATCGGGCTTAAAGTAATAACCTATATAAACCCCCTTTTCTTAGTTAAATCGGGCAGGAGTAGGCCGGCGTTCGTTTTACACAAATTTTATATACCTAGACGTTTTTAAATGCATCATGGAAAAAGACTTGCTTAAAAGAATCGAAATGAAACCAGGAGTACTGGCTGGAAAACCTGTAATCAAGGGTACAAGGATCTCTGTAGAATTCATTCTTGAATTGCTTTCTTCAGATATGACTATTGAGGAGATATTAAAGGAATACCCTCACTTGAAAAGAGAAGACATACTTGCTACGTTAGAGTATGCAAGTAAAGTGCTAAAGCACGAAGAGATTTATGCTGTGTCGCAGATAGCTTAATCTATGAAATTCTTGACAGATGAAAATGTTGCAAAATCTGTAGTTTCTAAACTAAGATATTTGGGGTTCGACGTTAAAGATATAAAAGAAGAAAGAATGCAAGGAACCCCTGATAGTGAAATAATAAGCGTGGCAAGCAGTGAAGATCGCATCGTTATTACTCACGATAAGGATTTTGAAAATATAGCGCTTCTTTTGAAACACAAGCACAAAGGAGTTATAGTTCTAAGATTGAGAAATCAGAATCCGAGAAATGTTGAAAAAGTTTTAGGTGAACTTTTGAATTCAAAAATCAAGGACAAACTTCCCGGCAACATGGTGATAGTCACAGAATTGCAGATTACAATAAGAGAGATGCACTGATACTTCATTGCAGAATACTTCTTTTAAATAACCGATATATATATATATATGAAACGTCGCTTAAACTTCTCATGGATAGACTTGAAAGATTACAGAGACGAAAAATAGGACTTGAAAAAGAACTTCTAAGAGAAGAAAAAAAGAATCCTTCGAAAGCAAGAGCAATAGAAAAAGAAATAAAAGTTACAACTGAGGAGATTAATAATTTGATTTATATCAAAAATGTTAAAAAAACTGAAACCACTTCGGGGGGGCTTTTTCCTGGAATTACGGGGTTCGCTGCTGTAATATTCGGGTTATTTGTACTTGCTCTTCTTTTTTTGAAAATTAAACTTTCGACGAATTATGTTATTGCCGGTTTAATGGTAGCCATATTGATTGCAACATTAATTTTTCGATATATGTTTAAAAGAGATGTCAAGAAAATTGGACAATATTAGATCTTAGACATATTCCGCCAAATGTATAATTAATTCTAAACCTATATAAACCCCCTTTTCTTAGTTAAATCGGGCAGGAGTAGGCCGGCGTGGTAGTCCCACGTTGTTACCGTAAACGGACTTTAGACGGGGCTGAAGACTAATAAGAGGCAGTTTTCAAGGCATTTCAGTCTTGTTATGAACTGAGAAGTCCTGTCCTATGAGATTACCTCATGGCGAACCGTGTCAGGTCAGGAATGAAGCAGCACTAAACTCTGAAGCTAATGTTTGTAGGGTAGCGGGATGGAGAACGTAGTAAGGTAGCTGATTGTTTTGAGGATTGTCCATTGTTGGGCGCACCTGCCCACTTTTTCATTAATTTTATATACGGGTTCTTTCTGAGTTTTGTTACAATGAGTGAAACAAAACACACATATAAAGTTAGTTTGGCTCCAACTAATAAATTAAAATCATTTGAAGGAGAATTTTACATTAGAAGGGACTTTGATTCTACTCCGAAAAAATATTCAAATGGATTTCATGCAGCATTATCTCTTGTTCAAAGAATAAGGGCAGGAGTTATGACTAAAGAGGATGTTGTTTTGGAATGGAGTGTTTCAGCCATGCCTGAGTTTATTGAGGCATATCAAAAAATACTTAATGAAAAGAAAGGTTCTAAATTAGAAATTCTCGCAGAACAGCAAATTACTGTACAATAATTGCAGGTTTTCCAGGAAATGCGTTCTTTGCTTTTTGTTCGTTTGATTTTTCTGCCAGTTCTATTTCAACTTTTGAATTAAACTTAGATTCAATAGTTTTCTTAATTTCGTTCAAAACTGTTAATTCTTCTTTCTGCTCCAAAACAACTTTTGGCAATTTTCCTTGGTCTGAAACAAAACGAGGAGTCATCTTCGAAATTTCCTGCCCGTATTCTTTCAAATCTGTCTTCATTAATTCTTTTAATATTTCTCCTGGGTTGAAAATTTTAGTGAGTAATTTCTTCAATTCCCTTACATAATCATACTTCCAATCCGCTGAAACAATCAATTTAATTGATTTTGGATTTAAAATATTTGTAAGCTTCAAAACTTCCCCAATATCAGAAATCAACCTTGCAGACATTTCTTCCCCGAATTCAATTTTTTCATTAATGTATCTTTCTTCAAATTTAGGCCATTTCTCGAGGGAAGTAAAGCCTTTCTTCCCTAATTTCTCCCATAACTCTTCACTTAAATGAGGGGTAATGGGTGCTAATAACAGTACTAAGTTTTCCAAACATTCTGTTGAAATCTTTTCCTGCGCATTTAGATACTCAACATAATTGATCAAATTCAAAATTGCTTTGCTATATTCGATATTCTGAATGTTTTTAGTAACTTCTTTTATCGTTCTGTGAAGCTTGTTCTTCATTTTCTCATCAGAAGAAACATTCTTTTTATCCAGCAAGGAGTAAACTTTATTTAATAACTTGTAACTGTTTTCAATTCCCTTATCACTCCATGCAATGTCTTTATCCGGTGAAGCAATTGAAACCAAGAATAGTCTTGCAGCATCAATTCCGTACTTTTCTGAAATTTCCTTCGGCAAAACAACATTTCCTGTTGATTTTGACATTACTGAACCATCACTTCCGTGAACCATTCCCTGATTAAACAAATTGTAGGTAGGTTCGTCGAATTTAATTAATCCTAAATCACGTAAAACTTTAGTGTAAAATCTAAAATAAATTAAATGCATACAAGCATGTTCTTTGCCTCCGATATATTGGTCAATTGGCATCCAATATGCTGCTTTTTTCTTATCGAATATTTCTTTGTCATTTTTAGAATCACAATATCTCAAGAAATACCATGAAGAATTGACGAAAGTATCCATGGTATCGGTAATTCGGTTAGCCTTTCCTTTACATTTTGGGCAGTTTACATTAACGAACTCTGAATTGGATTCCAAAGGATTTCCTTTTCCGAAAACAACTTTATCTGGCAAAACAACTGGCAAATCTTTTTCAGGAACAGGAACATCTCCGCATTTTGGGCAGTTAATTATTGGAATTGGTGTTCCCCAGTATCTTTGTCTTGAAATCAACCAATCTTTGAGCTTATACTGAGTTATTCGTTTACCTTGTTTTTTCTTTTCTAATAATTGCGATATTTTTTCGATTGCTTCTCTAT
>JBBSYT010000074.1:0-7314 GCA_038045085.1 Nanobdellota archaeon | reverse complement strand
TGCATCTTTTGTCAAAACATCCATAACTCAAATTCCCGTCAACGCTGTTTAAATTAACATCATAAAGATTTACTTCAACCGCTTTTTCCTTGAATTGGCATAAGTCAAAGTCCTCTTGTTGTCCGAAACCCTCTGATAATTGCGCCTGCCTCGCCACGTTGTTGTCAATCACGACCACGACAGGAAACTGGAAAAATTCTTCAGTATTATAAACTTGAATCATCACTGGAAATGAAACATCATAAACAAATAACGGGAGAAAACTTAAGAGATTTCATACTTGGAGCTCAAGATGGAATTGTAAATGTTTTAGGATTAGTTCTAGGAGTTGCATCTGCAACACTTAATACATCGACAGTTTTAATTGCAGGAATTGCCGGATTATTTGCCGAATCTATTTCAATGGGAGCGGTTGCATTCACCTCAACAAAAGCTGCACATGATTACTACAAAAGCAATAAGCGAAAAAAAGAACAAAGCCTTTATAAAAATCCATTTAAAATTGGAATGTTTGTATTTTGGGCAACAATATTAGGTTCAATCGTTCCGATACTTCCATTTTTCTTTTTTTCTGTTAAAACAGGAATAATTGCATCTGTTGTATTAAGTGGATTAATTTTATTCATCATTGGTTCAGTGAAAGGAAAATTGACGATTGGCGGTTACAAATCCGGAGTAGAAATGCTCATTGTTGGTTTAGTTGCTGCACTCGCGGGTTATTTGATTGGGATATTGCTTGGTGCGGTAATAACATGATTATTCTTTAGCTTGTCTCATCATACTGAGAACATGACATTCTTGCTCATAAGAAACAGGTTTAGAATCTAAATTGCAATGACCACCGTCTGCAGGATATTTAGCATAAGAATAATGGTCGCATTCCTGTCTGCATTTTCTAACAACTTGAAAACAAAGTCCGGCTTTTGCCTTCCTTTCTGCTTCTTTACGTTTTGAGAAAGATTCTCTTTGTTCAGAAGAAAGAGAAGGATTATCCAGTAAAGTAGTGTATAACTTTGTTAACCTTCTATAACAAGGATATGCCGCACATTCTCCGCAGGTAGTTTTGTTTATGTTAATTGATCTGGCTTTATCACCCATATTTGCAATATTTTCAAGAAATTGTTCTTTAGTTTCTGCAGAAGTAAATCCAAAACACATATTTGGCTCGCCACTATTTGGGTCTGTTCCATCCGCAAAATGTTCATCGATTGACATGATGCAATAAAATTTAGCTAATATAAATAAGCTTCTATTTAGAAATCCCCAGCCGTATTTTTATTGTTAATTACTAACTAAAAAAATTAATAAAAAAAATAAAAAAGAGATTACTGCAAATCTTTACGCAATCTTCTTTTCTTGTTGGCTGTTCTGCTTGGTCTTAAATGTTCAGTACCCATTCCTTTATGTCTTAATCCTCTCGATTTCTTACCTGCAGAAGTTAATCCTCTGAATGGTCTTCCCTTCATATTTACAAGCCAGCTGTAATGAGGATCTGATTTTATTGCCGGATGAGCAACATCGACCATAATTACTTCAAACCAAGCACTCTGTCCGTCTTTTCCTACTTCGTAAGAATTTAGAACTTCACAATTTGTGTAATGGTCAGCAACTCTTTGTTCTGCAATTGTTCTGTAATTAAGCATTAATGATTTTCTTGTTGTCCATTTTGCAGATCTTCTTCCTCCACTTGGGAAAGGTTTTCTGTGTCCTCCTCTTGGAACTCTTTGTCTTACAATGAACAATCCTTCTTTTGCCTTGTAGCCCAACGACCTTGCTCTGTCTAATCTTGTTGGATATTCAATCTTCAAAGTTACAGGTTCAGAACGCCATTTAATCATTCGCTGTCTTTGTAATTCATTAGAATCACTTTGCCAGTGTTGTCTCAAATATTTGTATAATGCCATGTTTTTGTAGCCTCCATTTCCAATTTGAACTTTTGTTCAAATGGCCCAGCTCGACTTTGTCGAGATTGGGTGTTTAATTGTTTCAACTGAGATTCAAGGAAGCAATTCCCCACAGCTCTCAATAGAGCTTGAAAACTTGGGGTTGTTTATAAATGTTACCCTTAACAACTCGCGAGTGGTCATAAATCTATATATAAAAACCTAATTTATTTACCATAAGGAAACAAAAGGAGGGGTTTATGGACAGAGAATTCCTGATTGGAGTTGAGGTCAATTCCAGGACGATTACTGCAGGTTTAGTTGATTTGGGCGGAAAAATAGTCAAGAAAATATCCATGCCTTCTGAGATTTCTAAAGGAAAAAAGAAAGTTGTTGATAACATTGCTTCTGCGATAAATAAAGTTAAGAAAAACAAAATCATAGGTGTCGGAGTTTCAATACCGGGTATTGTAAGCAGAGAAAAAGGATTAGTTATGGACTGTCCCTTTCCAGGCTGGAATAATTTAACATTAAAAAAACTGCTAGAAGAACAAGTTCATGTTCCTGTTTTCATTGAGAATGAAGGAAGATGTTTTGCATTAGCGGAATATAAGTGCGGAGTATTCAAAAAGATTGAAAACTCAATAAGTGTTCTGTTTAACGACAGCATAAGTTCTGGTTTGATTGTTGATGGGAAATTAGCAAAAGGAAGTTTCTGTGCAGCGGGGTGCGTTCAACATTCCATTGTCGATAGTAAAACAGGAAAATTAGAGGATTACGCTTCTCCGACTTCAATAGAAAGACTTTACAAAGCAAAAACAAGAAAAACAAAATCAATCGTAGAAATTGTCACATCTGAAAATGATAAAACAGCAAAAGATTTGCTGAAAAACGCAGGAATGTATTTCGGAGCATCAATGGCGCATTTAGTCAATGCATTGAATCCTGAATTAATAATTGTTGGAGGAATTCTTTCAAAATCAGATCACTTCATTGAAGCGGCAGAAGCATCTTTGACTGAAAAATCAAATGAAATCTGCGGCAGAAGAGTGAAGATTGTTGGTTCAAAGTTAAATGATTCTGCTGTTTTAGGCGCAGCAAGCATTGTTATATAATGATGACACAACCTATTTAAGCTTAGAAACCGTATTACTTTTATGATACTCAAATCTGTAATTTTAAACAATATTCGAAGTTATAAGAACCAGAAAATAAACTTTAACAATGGAATAATGGTTCTTTCCGGGGATATAGGTTCCGGGAAGTCAAGCGTTCTATTAGCAATTGAATTCGCTTTATTCGGAATAAACGAGTCTGGTTCCGGGTTATTAAGAAAAGGTACTGATGAAGGTTCTGTTGAACTAACTTTTGAACTAAACAGCCATGAGTACACCATCAAAAGAGTATTGAAAAGAAAGAGTGACGGGGTAAGGCAAACAAATGGTTATTTGGTAACAGAACATTCAAAAAAAGATTTAACACCAATCGAATTGAAACAAGCGATAATTACTCTTTTAGGTTATCCCCAAGAATCTCTGAATAAAAAATCTTTGATTTACAGATATACAACTTATACTCCCCAGGATGAGATGAAGCAGATCCTTTATCAAGATAATGAAGAAAGGATAAACATAATAAGGAAGATTTTTGGGATTGACAAATACCAAAGGATAATTGAAAACTCAGCATTATTAACAAAGCAATTAAGAGAAAACAAAAGAGAACTGCTAGGAAGAATTGCAGACTTAGACATTAAAAAAACAAACTTAATAAAAATAAAAGAAGAAAAAGAAAGTTTCTCAAGAAAAGAAAAAGAACTTGAAACAAAATTAAATGAAATAAAAACTATTGTTGAAAACGCAAGAAAAAAGTTATTTTTAATAGAATCTGAACTAAAGAAGTCTCACGAATTAAAAAGAGAGAAATCAAACATTGAAACCACCGTAAAACACAAAGAAGAGCAAATAGTTCAGTTAAAAAAAGCTATAGAAAAATCAACAACAGAACTAACTTTATTAAAAGAAAAAGCAAGTCCTGAAAAACTAACAGAATTAAGAAACAGGATAAAACCTGCATTGAGAGAAGAAATTTTAAACATTGAAAAAGAACAGTTAATCCTTCAAAAACAGATTGGAGAATTAGAAGGAATAAAAAAGCATTCTGAAAGCATAAAAAACAAAGTTATTGATCTCAACGATTGTCCAATGTGTCTCCAAAAAGTTGAGCACACTCATAAAGACAAGATAAATGCGGCAGAAGGACAAAAAATTAAAGAATCCGAAACAAAGTTATTGGAAATCAATGCAAAAATATTAGAAATAAAACAAAAGCTGTTAGAAAAAAACATTGAATTAAGACAAAATAATGAAGCAGAAAGAGAAATCTCATTACTAACATTACAAATAAAGAATATTTCTGAAAAAGAGATAAGCATTTCAGAGAGAAAAGAGAATAGTTCCAAAATTGAAATAGAAGTAAAAGAATTAACTGAAAAAAACTCCAATATTCAATTAATTTCCTTCGAAACCAAAGAAAAAGAATATGAGCAGTTAAGAGCTGAGTTTGAAACAATGCAAAAAAATGAAAGAATGATTGAGATTGAAAAAACAAGAATAACAACAGAAATGTTAAGTGATGAAAAACTTGAACTAAATTTAAAAAAAGAAATAGAGGAAAAAGAACTTGAAAAGATTAAAATAAATGAAGCGAGTAATTTAGAAAGTTGGATTCAAAATAATTTCATAAATATGATTTCAATGATGGAAAAACATGTTCTAAGCTCCATTTATTTTAACTTTAACGACACATTTAAAGAAATGTTTGGAATGCTTATAGAGGATGAAAGGCTAATATCGAGGATTGATGAAAACTTTACTCCATTAATTGAACAGAATGGTCATGAAACAGAATTCGAAAGTCTTTCTGGGGGAGAAAAAACAAGCCTATGTTTAGCTTACAGGTTAGCATTGCACAAAGCAATAAGTGAATTGATTTCAACAATTCAAACAAAAGGGTTGTTAATTCTTGATGAACCAACTGATGGCTTCAGCTCAGAACAGATAGATAAGCTCAAGGATTTATTTGAAAAGATAAACGCTACTCAAACAATAATCGTTTCTCATGAAAATAAGATAGAAAGCCTTGCAGACCACGTTGTTAGGATAGCCAAAAACAGCCACGAAAGCGTAGTTTTGAGCTAAAGAAGAGAGAGAGATTTAGGTTAAATAATCCCTTAGGCTCTGTCCCAAGTTTCTTAGTTGTGCCATCGCCCGACAATTAGTCGTGCGAGCTTGCTTACACAGCAAGCATCGGCTCAGTTCTATAATACTATTATTTATTGCATTTTCCTATCTGGAACCTCGGAAAATGCTGCATATGTATCATGATGGAACTTCGCGGATTGATGGCACAAACGACGTTTGGGACAGAGCATAATCCTTAAAAAGATTTAAATACTAGTAGGACGTAAATCCAATCATAGAAAGTGGTTTAGACAACATGAAAAAGAGACTGTTTGCATTTGCAATAATTGTTCTGTTACTTCCATTTGTTTCTGCCGAAGTTACTAGGATTATTTTACAAAAACAAACAGCAGAAACGACAATTTCTCCATTAGGAGAAGCTAAATTTGAGATTGAAGTTGAAAATGCTAACGGAGTTGCAGATTCATTCTACTTAGAATTGTCCGATGTTGCTTGGTCGCTAAGAACACTAAATACTCCCGATGCTACAACAGGTATTTTCCTGGAACCAAATGAAAAAGTAAAGTCAACAGTTTATGTAAAACCCGGAGATAATGTATTAGAAGGAACTCACTATGTTGAATTAAGAGTAAGATCTGTTGAAACTGGAAAATATTCAAGTGAATTATTCATAATTAAAGTTGATCCAAAAGTTATAGACTATTCGGTTAAAGTTCTGGCTGAAATTCTCGAACCTACATCAATAGACCCAGCAAGAACTAATTCTGTAAGAGTACTAATTAAAAATCCTTATCCAGTTCATTTGATAAATATTACAGTATCTGCAAATAGCAAATTTTTGAATAAAGATGTTGTTGTTGATATCCCCCCTAAATCCGATAAAATAATTGAATTCGGATTAAACATTGACTCAACAACACCAAAACAGGAAGATTTGGCAGTCATTGTTATAACACAGAATGGAAGAGAAATGGCTCACATTGAAAAAATACTTTCAATAAAAGAGTACAGACTGCCTTACAAACAAGAAGTTAGTTCTGAAAGAGTATTCTTAGGAACATTACACAAATATGTATTCACAAATACAGAAGGAGCTCAAAAAACTCAGGACATAATGGTTCAGAAACTTTCAACTGCAGCATTCTTAATTACAAATCCTCTGGCTGGGGCGGAAGTGTTTGATGGTAAGAATTACTTTATATGGAAAGCAGTAACATTGAATCCTAATGAATCGTATTCGGTAATTATCAAAGAAGACTACAAGCAATATGTTCTAACTGTTTTGATAATAGTTTTAGTGTTGATTTTATATTTCGGATTTAGAAGCCCGATTATAATAAAGAAAAAAGCTTACGCAATCCATAAAAAAGATACAGGAAACAATGAAATAAAAGTTGTTCTTTATGTTAAAAACAGAAGCTGGAGAACGCTCGAAAAAGTAAGAGTTTTGGACAGATTGCCAGGAATACACAGGGTTGAAGAAGACTTTGGACCTGGAACACCGGAACCAAAATACAGAAAGAGTCATGATGAAATGATTTTAGACTGGGATATCATTTTGTCTCCGAAAGAAGAAAGAATATTCACATACAAAATTAAATCTGCATTGTCTTTAGTTGGCGAATTTACTTTGAAGCCTTGTGTTGTGCAATACGGCCACAAAGGAAAAAGAACTTCATCAGCTCCATATAGACTGATTATTGATTAAATTCTAGCAATGTTTTTATATTAGTTGCATTTAGCAAACGCATGGGAGAGGCTAGGAAGATAAGTTTAGCGATACTTTACAAGACTAGATTAGTACTAAGGAAAACTCCTTCTCCGTACAAACCAAGTTCTGGAAGCGATATTCTTATAGTATATGCTGCTGATGGTCAAGAACTTCGCTAT
This sequence comes from Nanobdellota archaeon, assembly GCA_038045085.1. Lineage (GTDB taxonomy): Archaea > Nanobdellota > Nanobdellia > Woesearchaeales > UBA10107 > UBA10107. The sequence continues at coordinate 338 of JBBSYT010000074.1, read as the reverse complement.
AATTATTCCCTTTCAAAAAAAGGCGAAATTATTGTATTGAAAAAACCATATGAAATTTGGTCTAACTTAAAACCAGGAAGAACTAAGGATTTAGCAGTAGTGCCAACGAGAATATTTAAAAAGATATTCGAGGCTTATGAACCCTCTCCATTTAAATCAGGACAATTAGAAATGTTGCTTAAAAAAGAAGGAGACAAATTCTCATCTGAACTTAAGTCGGTTGGAATAAAAGTTGCTGAAAAAGACCTTCAATTCCGGATGCTTCCTTATTGATTAAATCTAGGGTTAAGTCAACTTAACGTCATCTTAGTCTCGCAACATATTGTATGAGATTCAGC
>JBBSYT010000073.1:0-3631 GCA_038045085.1 Nanobdellota archaeon | reverse complement strand
TTAAACCACCTAGAAATCCAACTGTACCGGTTGCAAAAATAGCATGGACTAAATATGATGGTGATTGTAATACGCTTGATGTAAAACAAGTTCCAAAAGGACAGAATGGTCCAGCAGGATATCAAACAATACCTTGTGTAAAAAAAGTTGAAGAGAAAAAACAAGAAACAAAAAAGGAACCAACAAAACCAGTAGAACGAGAAGTTGAGGTTCCAGGATTATAGGAATAAAAATGAAAAACAAAACAATAACAACATTGTCTGCATTAACATTGTCGGCCGGCATTTTAGCGGGCTGTGCAGGAACTAAATTACATTCCGGAGAAAAAGAATGTTACAAATGCTCAGGAGGACAAACCGTAAGTTCAACAACAATTTCTGACAGTCAAAATTGTCCAACTGAATATCAAGATAGCAAATGCGATGAACCAAAATCTAATGGACCAAAACCAAAAGGCCAAGCTGAAATGGAAAAAATTTGGAATAAATTAACTCCTCTTCAAAGAGAAGAATTTGACGGAACTCCTGAAACATTATATGGAAAACCATTCTTGAATGTTTCTGTAGGTTCAAATACTGTATTTGATAATAATCTCGAGGGTGTATTATCCTTTTATTCAACTACAGTTCCAGCTGGAAAATTCCCTTGGCAGTTCATTGCAACAGATGCAAACGGAAAAGAAATGTCCGGCATATTGAAATATGAGGGCGGAAAACTTTATCAGTATACTTTTGATACAAACGGAAAAAATTTAGGGAGAACAGAACTTGATGCTGGTAAAATGATTGCAGATGTAAAGAAATTTACAGTTGCTTCAACCCCTGTTACTCAAGCAGATGAACAAGGTAAAATCAGATTAGTTTATAAATGCAATTTAACTAAACCATTACTTAACCTTTTCGGAGGAGGTAAGGGTGGAAAATATTTATATGGTAAATCAAGCAAAGCTGCAGGTAATCTTGACCTTGATAGTTATGATGGCGCTTATCTTGTTTTCAGTAATGCTATTTCAATTGGCGGAAAACCGTCATTATACGCAAAAGTTCAGCCAATAAATGTATACCCTGGCGGTTATGAAAAAGTAAAGTTACCTAGCGGTTCATTTTTAGAAAGAAATTTAGTACTTTCTAGTCTTGAAGGTGAAGACCTTAAAGAATTAGGATTGAAAGATTCAAGAGATATTGAAGATTTGGTAGCTGATTTGGCAGCCAAAGGTGGATGCAAAGACTCGTCTTTGAAAGCAGGTAAATTCAGATTATCAACTGACTACAACAGATCAAATTCAGTACTTTCAGTTCCGAGATATAACCGAAGAGGAGTTGAAGTCGGAAGATCTTCAAATAAAACATCAATGAATGTTATTGACTCAGAATTAGAAGGAAAGCTTTTGCTCCCTCGTGGAATGTTCATTGGCGTTGATGGAAAAGTTCAATACGTTTTCGAACCACAAATGATTGGCGGAAAAGGTTTAGCCGAATTAGGTTACGCTAGTAATGGTTTCGGAGTAAGCGTTGGTCCAGCAGGATACATGCAAAATTCAGAAAACTCAAATGGAAATGTAACTGATACAAAATTAGGATTAGGTGCAAAAGCAATTTGGACACCGACAAATAATTCAGAAGTTTCAGCGATGTTTAACCAATACGGTTCAATTAAGGGGGATAAGCTTAACGAAGCAAGATTAAGATTAGCTCTTTCAAAAGGGCCAGTTACTGGAAGATTAACAGGAACTTATACTGAATCCGATGCAGTTAATCACGCAGATATAGACTTGAGGGGAATCTATAACTTAGGTTCTAGAGTTGGTATCTATGCTGAACTTGGCTATGGAAAATTAATAGATGGTCCTCAAGGTGTTAAAGAAAATACTACAAGATTCGGAAGCGGTCTTGAGTACAGGGTTAAGTGAGGTAACTCATGAAAACTTATCTTAAATCAATTTTTTTGATTTTAACAGTTCTTATCAGCGGCGTTTCCGCATTAGCTGCTTCAGTTAATCAGGATGCTTCTGTTACAAATGGTCTTACTTGTTCGGCTAATCCAGATAATGTAATCAAATGGAAAGCAGACGGTGTTTATCAAACACAATTTGAAAACTATTTTGAAATAGATTCTTCTTATTTAACAAAAGGAGAAACATGGACTTGCGAAGAATACGAATTAATTTACAATCCTTTGACTTATAATTTTAATACAAACTTGGTTGGAGCCGCAAATTCTGTTATTAGAAATTCAGCACCGGTTATTGTTCCTTCAGGTGCTTTAATTACACTTAACGGATTGCCATCAACACCATTTTCATATGATGTAGATGCAACTGATGCAGATGCAGATACTTTATCATATTCACTTTCAGCAATTACACCAGCAGCGCCTATTTTGATAAATTCAAATACAGGTTTGCTTACTTGGCTTAGCCCAATCGCAGGTACGTATTTATTTTCAGTTACTGCAAGAGATTCAGGTTACGGAGCAACATCAGTAACTCAAAATTACAGATTAATAATTTCAGGAACAGCACCAACACCATTAAGTGTTATTGTTTCAGGAAATCCAATTTCAGGACCAGTTCCATTAGCAGTTGCTTTTACGGCAATAGCGGCAGGCGGAATTGCACCATTTACTTACAGATGGGATTTTACTAACGATGGAACTTACGATGCAACAAATATTTCAAGTGTTGCAGTTCAAAATAATAATATTTATTCAGCAACAGGCTCATATACTGCAAGAGTCCAAGTTACAGATTCAGTTGGTAGTGTTGCACAAAACACAGTAACAATATCAGTAACAACATTAACTAGTACTTCAATTGTGTTTTCAACTACTTCATGCCCTGAAGCAGAAGAAGATAAAAGTTACACTTGTGACATTGATGCAACAGGAACTGGAACATTACAATATTCTTTAATTGGTGCACCAAACGGAATGACTATTAATCAAAATACTGGAGTTATTTCATGGACGCCTTCAAATTCAGGAGATTTCACATTCACAGTTAGAGCTACAGATGTAGCAAGTTTAGTTTCAAGAGATCAAGTAATTATTTTGACAGTAAACAAAAATGAAGTTACAAATGAATTTGTTTTCATTGATTCAATCGTTTTCGAACAGGAAAGTTATTCTCCTGGAGAAACTGCAGTAGCATTAGTTACTGTTAGAAATGAAGAAGACTTTACTATTCAAGACTTGAAAATTGACTTATTTATGGAAACTTCAGGAGTTAAAGCAACTTCAGCTAAATTTAATTTACAGGGAAGTTCAAAGAAAACAATCAAAGTAAGTTTGGAATTGCCTTCAATACTTTCAAGTTCTTCGGAATGGATTAAAGTTACATTAATTGGAGATAATATTAGAATCGCAAGATACAGATCATTAGACTTTTCAGGAGTTTCTTTAGGAACTACTGAATTAGTTATTAAACCAACTTCACTTCCTGCTTATTCTGATTCAAACAAAGAACAGAAGCTTAATTGGTTCGGAGTATGGTTTGTTTTATTGTTATTTTTATTGCTTTTAGGAGTTGCAGCTTACATTGTTAAAGGTATGGCTGACGACAAAAAGAGAAAAGTTAAATTTACTAAATTGGATAATCAGTTCTAATAACGAATATTCGAAGTCACGTTAAAAT
>JBBSYT010000072.1:0-3797 GCA_038045085.1 Nanobdellota archaeon | reverse complement strand
GAGGTTTAAAATATAATGCATATTAGTTTGAGACAGAGTAAAATAATTATTATTTTGTTTGTTTTTGTTTCTTTAGCTTTTTTAGTTGGTGGAGAAGGAAGTGATTCAACAAGAAATGATGAGTGGACAATGTTTGGAAGATATTTGAATCATAGCGGATATATTAATTCCAGTGTTTCTGCGAATATAAGTAAAGTTGATGTTTATACATATACTATTAGTACAAATCAATTACGTGGTATTCCTGTTATTGCGGGAGGTTATGTTTATGTTGGGAGTGATAATAAACAATTATACCAATTAAACGCAACAAACGTAAGCATTTTAGTCGCTAATTATACTATGGCTGATAGCGCTGATTTCGTTTCTCCTGTTTTTCTTAATGGTTACGTTTACATGGCATCTGGTGGATCTATTGCTGGTCAGCTTTACCAATTAAACGCAACAAACGTAAGCATTTTAGTCGCTAATTACACTTTATACAAGGAAGATATTAGTGCTAAGACAAGATCTATTGCTGTTCTTGGAGATAATGTTTATGTTAGTTCTAAAAATGGAACATCTGCAAATGTACACCAATTAAACGCAACAAACGTAACTAATTTAATTAGTGTTTATATTGGTTCAGCTAATACTCCTGTTGGAGGAATAAGTTTGTCTGGAAAAAATCTTTATGTTGCTTTGGGAAATACTTTTTATCAGTTGAATTCAACTAATGTTAGTAGAGTTATAAACTCGTTTGTTCATGGTTCTCTTGGAGAACAATTTCCTCCTTTGAGAGATGATTATGTTTATTTGGTTCATGATCTCGGTGTTTACCAATTAAACGCAACAAATGTAAGTCTTATTGTTGGGAACAATACGGGAACTTTTGACTTTGCATCTTCTTCCCCTTCACTTGGTGTTGCTGTTAATGACGAATATCTTTTTGTTTCAGATACTACTTCTACTGGTTTTCTTGTTCAGTTTAATGCAACTAATGTAACTATAGGTCCTATTACCTCTTATACAACTGGAGGGGGCGCTCTTGTTTCCTCGCCTGTGATTGCTGGAGGAGCTGTTTTTATTGGGTCTGAAAATAGTAAATTATACAGGTTTGGAAACTACACGCTTTCTGATTTAAATGCGCCATCAATAACAATAAACTTCCCGGGAAACGTGACATACAATGCGAGCAGTTTGAACTTTAATGTTAGCTTGAATGAAAATGGAACAGCTTGGTTTACATTAAATGGCGGAAACAAGAATTATACTTTGTTGAATAGTCTTGATGGAAGCAGTATATTTGGAAGTCTGATGAATTATACAAATGCGAGCATGGTTAATGGAGGATATAATTTTACTGCATATGGAAATGATACTGCTGGAAATAGAGCAGACATAGAAAGTGTTAGATTTGGATATGATTCTGCAAGACCTGCAGTTACGATTAATTTACCTACATCGGCAACGAAGACGACGGATAGTTTTGCGATAAATATTACTTTGAATGAGAAAGGAAGCTGCCAATATAGTATTAATGGAGGAAGTGCTAACACGAGTCTGACTGATTCAGGAGATAATAAAGATTTTACAGCAACAAGGACAAGTGTTTCTAATGCTGCTTATGTATTAAGTGCTTATTGCATTGACTTGACTGGAAATAGAAATTATACAGAGAGTGTTTCGTTTAGTGTTAGTGTTGCTTCAACTGATTCTGGAGCGAGTTCTGGAGGAAGTGGAGGAGGAACAATTCCAAGTGAAAGAAGCAAGACAGAAAAAGATGTGACTTGTAAAATTGGAGAATGTTCTTCTTGGAGTGCTTGTGATTATACAAAGAAAAGAAAAACAAGAACTTGCAGTTTATCTGGGATTTCTTGTACTGAAAAAGAAAAAATTGAAGTTTCTGCCTGTGGAGTAGGAGTTTGTGTTTCTGATTGGAATTGCGGAGATTGGAGCTCTCCAGTAGAAGGAAAAACATACAGGAAATGTATTGATAATAATCAATGTGCATTGAAAAGAAGATTGGGAGTTGCATTATGATGAGATATTGGAAAAATTGTGGAGGTGTGAAATGTTAGAGAAATTGTTTACTTCAAAATCCAGAATAAAAATACTTGAGTATTTGTTTTTTTATAATGAGGAAACTTATCTTAGAGAAATGGCCAAAGAACTGAAATTATCTCCAAGTACGACTAAAAGAGAACTTGATAATCTTATTAATTTTGGATTGATAAGAAAACAGGGAAATAGGATTACTTTTAATAAATCAAACCCTATTTTTGATGATTTGAAAAATATTTTTTTGAAAACCGATTCAATAGGATACAATATAATTAACGCATTAAAAAATGAAGATATAGAATTTATTGTGCTCTTTGGAAGTTTTGCGCATGGAAAATATAGTCCTGAGAGTGATGTTGATTTGTTGATTGTTGGAAATGTAAAACAGCAAGAAGTTTTCAAATTGCTGAGACCTGTTGAAAAGTTGATTAAGAGAGAGATTGCTCCTGTTGTTTGGACATTAGAAGAGTTAAAGAAAGGCAAGAATGGCGGGTTTGTTAGAGATATTATGAAGAAAAATAAGATAATGCTAAAAGGAGATAAAAATGAATTTCAAAGAATTATTAGATAAGAAAAAAATAGAAAAAGTTGAAAAAGAAGAATTTGATGATAGTCTGGCTAAAAAAGATATAGAGTCTGCAAGACATAATTTTAATTCAGGGGATTATAGTTGGGCACTATCTATTGCATATAATGGTGTGTTAAGAGCTGCAAGAAGTTTTATGTCTCATCTTGGATATAGGCCTATTGGAAAAGAACATCATAAAAATGTTTTTGAATTTTTAAGAGAGACAGAATTTGATAAAGAATTGATAGATTATTTTGACAATATAAGAAAGAGAAGAAATAATTTTGTTTATGGAGTTTTTGATGGAATTTCTGAAGATAATGCAAAAGAGGTTTTAAAAGAGGCAGAAGAATTTGTTCTGAAAATTAGAACACTTGTTCGAGAGATTAGAACAAAAGAAAATGAAAATAAGGATGTGAAAGAAAGATGAATGATATAATTGATAAAAAAATTGTTGAAGAATGTAAAGGTTATAAAAATAAAAAATATAGGAAAAATAATCATAGTTTATTATTGAGTGTTATTTTAATTGGGGTTTTTAGCATCATTATGTTAAGTATAGTTGTTGCAGGGGCTGATTCTGATAATGTTTTAGATGAAGAAAGAGAAGCAGGAATTTTTGATAGTTTGAGAGAAGCTGTTTTGAACTTTGTTGAGTTTATTAAAATAGGAATTACAGGAAGCGCTGTCAGTGGAGAAGTTGTAGAACTTACACATTGTCAGAAGTTAGATAAAATAGGAGCAACCTATATCTTGCAAAATAATGTTTCTTGGACAGATGATAATGGGATTTATGATATTGATGATAAATGTTTTCAGATCGAGAAGAAAAATATTGTTTTTGATGGAAATGGAAAAACAATATTTAGCGGAGATGAGAGAAATGTTAATTATGGAATTTGGATTAAAAAGAAGGCAGATGATGTTATTGTGAAAAATGTTAAAATAGATGGATTTGGGGCTGGAAGCAGCGGAATTGGAATTTTGAGTGATGCATTAAGGACAGACGTTGAAGATGTGGAAATAAGAAATGCTGCAAATGGAGTTAAATTTACAAGGAATAAAATGTATGGAGAGGTTTCCAATGTTCAGGTTTATGATTGCACTCAAGATAATGGAATTTGGCTTTCAGGAGCTGATAATGTGCAAGTTTCAAATGTTTTAGTTGAGAATTGTAAGAGAGGAA
>JBBSYT010000071.1:0-18557 GCA_038045085.1 Nanobdellota archaeon | reverse complement strand
GAATATTGTTTTCTTCTTCCAATTGGGAAGTTTCTATAGAATAACCATACATTACTTTCTCTATTACCTCTTCATCTTCTTTTTTAACCATAGTAATTCAAAAAATTTGGAGATTTATAAAACTATCTCAAGGATATGCTTCTTTTGCCAGCGAAGCAAGTATTTTTGATTCTTTTCGTATTGTATCAAGTAAGTTGTTTATTTCCTTAGCGACAGCATTCTTAAGATCTAAAGGATGTATTTTTTTATCAACAAATGCTTTCTCTATTTCATCATAAGTCTTGAATGAAATATTTCCGCCGAATTTTGCTGGTCTTTCTATTGTGAACTTTTCTTTTTTGTCCGATTTAATAGTCATAATTACAAATTTCAAAAATGCCATGATTCCATTGTCTGGATTTCCCTCCGAACATTCGGCGTTTTTTATTTTTTGATTAACTGCATCCTCATCATCAGCTAAATCAATTTTTGATTTTGGGTCTGAAGAGCTCATTTTCTTACCAATTAAACCTGGAACTAATGGATTCATTATCTCTATTCTTTTTTTATACCCTACTTTGGGAAGATTTTCCCTTGCAAGAACCATGATTTTTCTCTGGTCTGTTCCGCCCAACTGCACATCAACATCGAGATACTGCTCATCTAAAGCTTGCATAATTGGATAGATTAATCCTGAAAGTTTTGGATTATCGCCCATCTTAACGACTTCGGATGCAGCTTTATGTGCATCATGAATTGAAATCATTGAAGATAATTGAAGTGTATCATACATATATTCAGCTTTTAATTGGAAATCACTTCCTTTAACTATTTCTAAATCTTTCGTGTCAACTCCGATTGCTTTAATCATTAACGGAATTATTTTTGAATAATACTGATATCTTTTTTCAAGAATATTCCAAGGAGTATTATCTAATGCTGCATGTAAGTCTGCAAGCAAAATTTTAACTTTAAATCCTGCTTTAAGAAAATCGGATATCTTTAATGCAGGAAGAAAATATCCGACGTGCGGTTTTCCGGTTGGTGTTGTACCCCAATAAATTGCCGGTTTTTTCTTGCTTTCGAGTAATTTTTTAAGTTCTTCTTCCGTAATAATCTCTGCAGTATTCCTCTTAACCAAATTTAATCGCTCTTCTGTATTCATAATTAATCCAAGGGGGGGCTCTTTTTTAAACTTTCCTCTGTTTGTCAGTTAAAATAAAACAAAAGCTTTAAATACAAGATTAGCTTGCTTTTAAACATGGCAGAAGATGACAAGAGGCTTTCTAAAGAGATAATGGGGAAGTTGGTCGTTTCTAAAACTGGAAAGAAATTCGGTGCAGTAGGTGACGTTACTTTTGAGACAAAATCGGGCGAATTGATACACTTAGTTCTTACAAATCCAACACCATATTCAACAAAATTAGAGCTTGAAAAGGACGGGGAAGGCAATATTTTGATACCTTACAGCTCGGTTCAAGCAATTGGCGATTTCTTAGTTATTGCAGAAGAAGACATTGTTTAATCAATATCTTTTTATACATGTGATTTGTTATTCCATTCATGTTGGGGGAATCTAGCATATGGACAGAGAAATATCGCCCTAGAACTTTTTCTGAAGTTAAAGGTCAAAAAGATGTTGTTTCTAAGGTTAAAGCATTTGTAATACAAAAGAATATGCCCCATTTGATGTTTTCAGGTCCGGCTGGAGTTGGAAAAACGACAATTTCTTTAGTCATAGCGCATGAAATGTTTGGAGATTCTTGGCATCAAAATTTTCTCGAATTAAATGCATCTGATGAAAGGGGAATTGATGTTATTAGAAACAAAGTCAAGGATTTTGCAAGGACAAGAGCAATAGGAGATGTTCCGTTCAAAATAATTTATTTGGATGAATGTGACGCATTAACTTCCGAAGCTCAGCAGGCATTAAGAAGAACTATGGAAAATTACACTCAAACTTGCAGGTTTATTCTTTCCTGCAACTATTCATCAAAAATAATTGACCCGATTCAATCAAGGTGTGCAATTTTCAGATTTAAACCATTGGATAAGGAACATTTAATGCACATTCTTGAACATATTGAAAAAGAAGAGAAACTAATAATAAATGATGCCGCTAAAAAAGCTTTGATTGAGATTTGCGAGGGAGATGTGAGAAGGTTAGAAAACATTCTTCAAAGTTGTACTGCAATGTCTAAAACGATAGATGAAGATTTAGTTTATTCATTAGCTTCTGTTGCTCGGCCAAAAGAAGTCAAAAGAGTAATGGAACTTGCTTTGGAAAATAAATTCATAGAGGCAAGGAATGAGCTTCTTAACGTAATGACGAATTATGGTTTATCTGGATTGGACGTTATTCGTCAAATTCAAAAAGAAATTACTGAATTAAAAGTTGATGGAAGAAAGCAAATGCAATTGATTGAAAAATGCGGAGAAGCTGAATTTAGAATTAGTGAAGGTTCGGATGAATTCATACAATTAGAAGCATTCTTAGCAAGTGTTGCATTAGCTGGTCAGAAATAAATTATTCTGCGTGTTTAACTTTAAGCTGAACATCTATGAATTGTTTATATCCATAAGTCAAAGAAACTTTAACTGGAGTAATTACATCTTCTGGATTTGTTATTATTTGTGAACATCTAACTTCTCTTTCTCCGTTGAATAAAGTTACATAACCTGATGTTGCAGTTCCATCTTTCAAACCAGAACAAGTTAATGTTCCTAAACCAGGATCTTCAACTTCAACAAACACAACATCTCTATTTGCTAAAGCACTATCGCATTTACTTCCTTTTTTGAATAAGGAATCAACAGACGTTCCCATCTGCTTTATGGTGAAGAAGAAGTCAATCTTGTTTGAGCCTGCTACATTCTGTCTAATATTAGTAATTTGAACTGGTGCTCCTGAATTTTCGGCAGGGACTTGTCTGTTAGGATCACAAACACTTGCCTGACCTGTAACTCCTCTCAAATCTTTTCTTACACATAATTGACCTTGTGCATTTGTTCCATATTCATAACAAACACTTGCTCTAACTGGGAAAGATAATGAACCCGATACTTTTGTTGCATAATTCATCTCTGGGAAATCCATTGTAGTATATCCGCCTGCAACAATATTTCCTTGAGCATCTATTCTAACTGCACCCATATCTTCTTCTGATGATTTTAATAAACTGTTACTTGTTAATCTGAAATCCTCCGCCCTTATTCCGGTAATCGAGACTCTTGCAGCGCCAGTTGGAATATCAAATTCTCCTTTATTTTCAAGTTTTACGCTGATTGAGAAAGGATTATCTGTATCAAAAACTTCAGTTGGAGGTAAATTTGGAAGGAAGCTTATTGCCAATCCTTGTGTTCCGCCAACAAATGCTTTCCCAGCTGCATTTGTTTCAGTTTTCTTTGCGCAGCCAGCTACAAATATCAATAAAAGAACCATGAATAATGTTATTGCTTTTTTCATTCTAAACACTCTTTTATTAACCAATATTGAGCCAAATATAAATGTTTCTATGTAAAGCTCTTAAGTTTGACCATTTTTGCCTTTTGGGACATATACCCATAATCAAGATTAATCTCTAAAACAGTCTGGTAAGCGGGAGAAACCGCATTTGTTAAAATGAATGTACATTGGATAACTCCTTGCTTATTTGATAATCTTGATTTGTAATCTGGTTTACAAACTCCGTTTGCTCCCGACATTCTAACTGAATATTGAACATTATCAACATCTCCAAACTTTAATTCTCCCGGACATTTATTTAAGGAAGATTGTTCAACAACAGTTCCATCTCCTTGGTTTGCAATAGTTATCAAAAAGCTAACCTGTCCTGGTGCGGCATCTTCTCTAATTGTGGTTACTGAAACAGGACCTCCTTGACCGCCAGCAATTCCTGGAACAGATTGAGTTACTTTACACGCTTCATTTTCTAAGATTGAAGCCGGATTTGGATCTATGCAAACAGGAATTCTTGCTTCAGTTCTATATTTATAACAAACGCTTGCTAAGAAATTTTGATCTAAATTATCAGTTCCTCTCGGAAGATAAATATTAGAAGAACTAAATTGTGCTGTGTCATAACCTCCAAACGTATTGAATTTTGTCTTTGGATCTAAACTGAATGTTTTTTCTCTTGGCTGAAGATTTATCCATTGAGAATCATAACCTGAAATTGATATAACTCCGCCTGAAACCGGATATGCCCCTTCATTTTTCAACTCAATAACGATATCCAACGGAGTATTTGTAAAAGATACATCTGGCGGCTGACCTTTAATGAAATTAAGAGTTACGCCTTTAACACCAACGTGAGATAAATCAGTCAGAGCAGCTGCTTGTTCTTTAGTTTGCCCAAATTTAACTCCAGCACAACCAGATAGAACTAATAAGAATAAAGTAAATAATGTCAAAATCCTCTTTTTCATGGGTTTATTCCTTCCTCTGATTTATATAAATGTTTTGAGTCACTTTGAAACGTAAGATGGGTTCTTTAGGGTGATTTTAAACCCGACCCTAGTTGCATAACCATATGTTAAGTAAAGCGATAATGGTGTTGTGTATGAAGGTTTATCAAAGTCTATGCTTGCTCTGCAAGTTACAGCTGGTGAATTTTCAAGCAAAGTGAAGCTAGGTCCAACACTCCCGCCAATTGGCGAACATCTCATTTCCTGAGTTCCCATATATGCTTCGATATTTATCTTATTAAAATCTTCAGAATTTAATTCAGTATTGCTCAAACAAAATTTTGCATAAGATTCTTTGGCTAAAATTGAACCTTTCCCCGAAACATCTTTGAGATATATTCTAAATTCCACTTCCTTACTTTCCAGGTAATACCAATTTTCTACCTTTGTAACGGCAAGAGGGGCTCCTTGGCTGGTGCTTAGTTGCGCGTCAACAAATTCACAGCTTCCTTTCACAACTTGAACTCCCGTTTGAGATTGCGGATTGATACAAGCAATCGGAATTGCAATGGTTTCATACTGATAGCAAGCAATGACTTCAAATGATTCTTCTCTCTGCTTTTCTTCCGGAAGAGAAACTGAGTTTATTGTGAATACTTTTGTTGTTCTTTCTCCTGGCAAGAAATTAGTTTTCCCATCTAAATTAATTCCCTCTATTTTTGGTGCTTGATTAAACTTCACAAAGTCTTCGTTAAAACCGACAATTGAAAGAACTCCATTTTTAACTTTATGAGCGCCAAGATTTTCAAGAGTAATTGGAATCTCTAAACCTTGTCCAACATACATCTCAGATGGGATTTTTGGAAGAGTTATAATTAATCCTTCAGTTCCTGTTAAATCTGCAACTTGTGTTTCTTTTTTAGTAACCAAATTACAAGCTGAAAACAATATAAAAAATACGAAAAATAAGGTTAATCTTTTCATGCAATTGTCACCATCTGTGTTCGAGTTATTGAATAGTCATAGGAAATTGTTATTTTCAATGTTCTCGGTTCTGCCGTATTAGGATATCTGTCTCCAATCATTTTTACCTTACACGATTTAATAGGAAGAATCACTCCTTTTTTGAGTTTTCTCCAATCTGTTTTATAATGAAGTTCTGATATTCCGCAATTAGATCCGCCAACAAATTCCATATCGTCTGGAAGGTCTATTTTAATGTCGGTAATAGAAGAAATTATTCCATTTCCATTGTTCTTAAGGAATAATGCAAAATCGAGTTCAGTGTCCTTTTCAACTCCGAATAATAATGTTGCCGGAGCATTGAATGTTGTAACAATGCCAGTATAAACAATTGGCTGAACTAAATCATTTTTTCCCACTCTTGGATTCAGCAAAGATTCTTTACTTTTGATTGCAAATCCGAATTCTTTCGATAGCGTCAAAATCTGATTTTCAGATATTCCCGGATATTTTGATAAAACTGCATCTTTTGCAGATTTACTTGTGATTAAAATATCAGTATACCCTGTGGATGAAATGCTTTGGGCAGTTACATTAAAGTAAAAAGTAGGTGTTCCTTTTCTTGTTGTATCTATGGTGCATGCAACTGATTTTTGTGAAGAAGGAACTCCATTGACAATTGGAAGAGTTTCAGGAACAGGTGTTCCTTTTCCTCTGTTTTCGAGTCCGCATCCAAATGTCAATGTTGCTGATTTTGTTAATCCATTTTCTACTACCAAATAAGAAGTGATTTTATTTTCAAAAATCGGCTGTCCTTCTGTAACGAATAAACTATATGGAACATCCATAGTAAATCCCGTATTTAATGATGCATCGACTTTTAATCTTTCCAAAAATTGTTTTTGAACGTCGACATACTGTTTTTCACACTTTGCCTTCGAGTTTTTTAAACTGCAATAAGATACTTTAATCTGAGTAACAACTCCTTGTATGCTTTCTCTATATACAGTACCGATAGTTTCCTTAGCATCTCCAATTAATTTTTGATTTATTACATAATCAGATGACCTTACTGCCGTTAAGAATGACGGCATAAGAACAATTGCAGTGACTAAAACACACGCAGCAGCAATTAATTTTGTACTGGTTGAATCTGGATTCAACTTTAGTTCATATAATACAGCAAAAATTATAAACCAAGGAAGAACTAATGAAATACTTATGAAACTAGATATCATGAAAACTAATCCTGGAACTAAAATCAATAATCCAGGAATTATTGTTTGCAATGCAAATGGGATTAACGCTAAGCTCCATTTTCCAAATGCAAAGTAAAACATGAAAAATGTGAAGAGATCAATAAGCAAAGTTATTGCATCAATTCTGAACCCTACATTCCAATGATAGAAATAATTAGCTAAAGTTAAAATAAAAATGAAAATTGGATTTACGCTGGTTGAGAAAAAACTTCCGCCGGACGATGAACTTGAAGATGATGTTTCATCACTGTCGGAACTTTTCTTTGAAAACCATCCATATATTTTCTTTCCGGCGTGTATTGTTTTTTCTTTCTTTCCTACTTCACTAATTTCCCGCTCTATTGCAAGCATTTCTCTAGTATATTTATCAAATATCTTCTGAAGTTTAGATGCTGCTTTCTTGTCGCCTTGACGTTGAGCCTGAGTTAAAAGTTGCTCTGCCTTTGAACGATTTTGTTTTGCAACATCTAAGTCTTTTTCAAGCTGTGCTAAGTCTGCCATTCATGTCCTCTTTTTGTGAGAATTATTTTTCAAGTTTGACTGTCAAATCGACAATGTTCATTATTGTCTTTGGTTTAATTTGAATGTAATTCTGTCCTTCTTCTGCGTAAAGATTGATATTTTTAGTGAATGTTGAATTTTCAACATCAATGCTGCTTAACTGTCCGTTTACATTCAATTCTCCTTGTTTTCTGTCTTTATCCGGAAATTGAAGTATTAATGTAACGTTTGCTGTTCTATTCTGAACTTTGCTGAAGTCTTTTGATTTAAGCTCGAAATAATAGAATGGGTATTTCATTTCTTTTAAATCTGCTTTGATTGAAACTCTGTCAATGAAATAATTTCCATCTTCAGCTTTGAAAGTAATTGAATTATCTCCCTGTTTAAGTAAATCTGAATTAAATTCTATTGAGGATAATGTTCCGCAGTCTGGAAGTGCCTGATAATTAAGTTGCTTTTCGTTTATCCATATTTTCAATGGACCGACAGACTTAGTCAAACAGTCAGGAACGAAATTAAGTTTTGTTTTATCGAAATTCTCTTTTTCGGTTGCGGTAATTATAAAGAAATTCTTATATTCTTTTGTGCTTACATCAACAAAATCAGCAATAACTCTAACATTTTTCAAATCATACTCATTAAGACGCCAGAAAGCCAATCCTGGGCTTGAAACCGATAAAATTAGTGAATTTTGCTCCTTAACATCTTCTTTATTAATTATAATTGGGGCAATATTTCCCACAGGTGCCGGCGAATTGTATATTTCTTTTCCATTTAATGCCACAGTTATTCTTCCGTATGAATTTATAACATCAAAAGCTAAAACATAGTTGTCGGTATTTCCTAAATCAGTTACTTTGAATGAAAAATTATATGGATTTCTTCTTAACCACCCATTTTCAATGTGAACTGCTTCCGCAGATTTCAAAACAACAGCGCCCTTATCAGCACGAAGGTTAAATGAATCGAGAACCTTCTCTCTATTTTTCAAAGTAATTGGGTCTAATGTTCCGGGATGTTCAAATACCAAAATACTTTCGGATAATGTAGTTGACTTTGTAGTTGATTTTGAATCAGATGTTCCGTTAATTAAGTCACTCCTGATGTCTTCAGGAATAATTAGTATATATAAAATAATTAAAAAAGCTATAATGGCGACGAGTCCTGCTGCCCCTCCTGCCTGCCCTTTTTTGCTCATAATCCTTAAAAGAAGGGGTTTTATATATATGTTTTTCTATTCTGTGTTTAGGCAAAAGCCAAAATGGTGCCATTTTAACGGGTTAAAGCATGAAAATAGTGTTTTCTGACTTCAAAAAGGGTTCAGCTAAGGTGAGGGTAACAAATCTTGATGATTTATGGTATTTGAGCCAGATAATAGATGAAAATGATACAATAAAGGGAGAAACATTAAGAAAAATTAAGCTCGGCTCCGGAGAAAACCAAGATATAATAAGAAAACCTGTTTTTTTGTCGATAAAAGTTGAAAAAAATGAATTTAGCAAGGAAAGTAATATTTTAAGGGTTTCTGGGATCATACTTGAAGGACCCGAAGATGTTCCGAAAGGAACACATCACACGTTTAATATTGAAATTGACAGCACGATAACAATTGAAAAAGAAAAATGGCTTGATTTTCAGATTGAAAAACTGAATGAGGCGAGTTCTGACAAACAATCAAAAATATTGCTCGTTGTTTTTGACAGGGAAGAAGCAAATTTTGCCCATGCAAAAACATATGGTTATGAATATTTATCTGAAATAAAAAGCGATTTGCCAAGGAAAGGAGAAGAAACAAAAGTAGAGGGAAATTATTATGATAATATCCTAAAACAGATAAAGGAATACGAATCTAGGTATGGAATTGAAAAAATAGTGATTGCGAGTCCTGCATTCTGGAAGGAATATCTTATGAAGAAAATCACAGATCCTGAATTAAAGAGAAAAATAATAACTGCAACATGTTCTTCTGCAGACAAAACTGCATTTGATGAAGTTTTGAGAAGACCAGAAGTTGAAACAGCATTGAAAGAAAGCAGAACTGTGGAAGAAATATCGCTTGTTGAAAATTTGTTAAAAGAAATAATGAAGGAAGGATTAGCAAAATACGGAACTGATGAAGTAGAAAATGCTGTAAATTCTGGGGCGGTTAAAACATTACTGATAACTGATTCGTTTATTAGAAAAACAAGAGAGAACGAAACTTTTGATAAAGTTGAAAGCTTGCTGAAAAAAGTTGAATCTATGAAAGGAAAGGTAACAATTATTTCTTCAGAACATGACGGCGGCAAAAAACTAGATGGGTTGGGCGGAATTGCCGCATTATTACGTTACAAATTAGACTAAATAATTCTCTAAAATATATTTTACAGAATATATGTTGGCCGTTATTTAAAAGCTCTTTAAATAAAACCATAGTCTCTCGAAAATAGATAAAAAAACATAACCTTTTAATAGTAGTAGTAATTCATAATCTGCATAGAGGTGGGGTTTAAGATGGTTGTTAAAGACGATTTTTTGGCGAAGCTAAGAAGATATTTTAATTTAAATCTATATGAAGTTAAGATTTGGACAGCACTTCTTTCAAGAGGAGTTTCTACAGCGGGAGAATTAAGTGATATCGCAAATGTTCCGCGTTCTAGAAGTTACGACGTATTAGAAAGCTTAGAAAAGAAAGGTTTTGCTATAACTAAATTAGGAAAGCCTATTAAATATGTAGCAGTCGCACCTGAAGAAGTTCTTGAAAGAGTAAAGAAAAATGTTTCTGAAGAATCAAAGCAAAACATATTAAGATTGGAAGAACTTAAAGGAACTGATGTTCTTGATGAACTTAGTGCTTTGCATACGCAGGGTGTTGAATTAATTGATCCAACGGATTTGTCCGGTTCATTAAAAGGAAGGCACAACTTATACAATCATTTAGAACTTGTGATTAAAAATGCGGAGAAGTCTGTTACAATAATGACAACTGCGCAAGGTTTGATGAGAAAGGTTGAAGGAATGAAGCCTGTCTTTGAAAAATTAAAAAGGAAAGGAGTTAAAGTAAGAATTGCTGCACCATTCACAAAAGAAAACGCCGCAGCAGTCAAAGACATAAGTTCAGTTGCCGAAATTAAAAACAGCAGCGGAAAAGCGAGATTCACAATAGTAGATGGAAAGCAGATGGTATTCATGGTTTTGGATGATGAAGAAGTTCATCCAACATACGATGTGGGAATTTGGATAAACAGCCCATTCTTTTCGTCAGCAGTTGAAGAGTTATTTGATCTTTCATGGAAAGGCATGAAAACAGGCAAGTAATTCTTTTAATGCATTTTCTTTGTTTTTCTAATAAAGTATATAAACAAACAGAAGTTAAACATCACCATGGACATTAAAGCTTTAATTGAAGGACTGCACCCCCTAGAAAGAAAAGTACTGCCTCATCTAAGCAGTACTAAGACGCTTTCTGAATTGGTTTCTAAGTCTGGATTATTGGAAGTTGAAGCCATGAGGGCTTTGCAATGGCTCAGCAACAAAGATGTTCTAAAAATAGTTTCAAATGAGAATGAAATAATTGAACTCGACATAAATGGAAAAAGTTACTCAAAAAAAGGATTGCCGGAAAGAAGGATGCTAGAACTAATTAAAGAAAAGCCTATTCGTGTTCAGGATTTGATGCAAAGTCTTGGAAATGAGGAGTTTTCAATTGCTATTGGAATTTTAAAACAAAAAGCTGCAGTAAATATGTCAAATGGAGTTATTTCTATAACCGAACAAGGAAAGAAAATACTTCAAAAAGAAAGTTTAGAAGAAAGGTTTATTAAACAACTTTGGAAAGGACCAATTCCTGCGGGGAAAATGGAAGCGGAAGAAAGATTTGCGTTAGATAATTTAATTAAAAGAAAACAAATCGTTCAAAAGAAAGTCATTAAAATTAAATTCATAGAATTAACAGAATTAGGAAAACAATTAATCAAGCAAAAAATAGAAAAGGTGAACTACATAGAATCGGTTACCCCCCAAGTTTTAGCTGGCAAAGAATGGGAAAAAAAGAAATTTAGACCATATGATGTTACAATTAACGTTCCTTCAATCCAAAGCGGGAAAAGACATTTCATTAAACAAGCAATCGAACATATAAGAAAAATTTGGCTTGAGATGGGATTTGAAGAAATGACTGGAAATTATGCAGAAACTAGTTTTTGGGATTTAGATTCTTTATTTGTTCCGCAAGACCACCCAGCAAGAGCTATGCAAGACACATTTTATATTGCAGATGAAAAAGGAAAAAGCATTTTATTTGGAAAACTTCCCTCTATTTTCAAAAAAGTTAGAGATGTTCATGAAAATGGGGGAGACACAGGAAGCAAAGGTTGGCAAAGTCCATGGGATGAAAATATTGCAAGAGAAGTCCTCCTTAGAACTCACTGCACCCCATTAAGCGCACATGCTATTTCTAAACTAAATGTAAAAGATTTACCAAAAAAATATTTTGCAGTTGGAAGGGTATTTAGAAACGAAGCAATGGATTGGAAGCATTTGTTTGAGTTTGAGCAAGTTGAGGGGGTAGTTGTTGACGAAAATGTTAACTTCAGACATTTACTTGGATATTTAAAACAATTTTTCCACAAAATGGGATTCGAAAAAGTAAGGATAAGACCATCGCATTTCCCATACACAGAGCCTAGTGCAGAAATTGAAGTTTATAATTCGGTTAAAAAAGAATGGGTTGAACTCGGTGGAGCTGGAATTTTTAGACCAGAAGTTAGTAAAACATTGCTAGGAACGGAAGTTCCTGTTCTGGCATGGGGATTTGGATTGGCAAGAACAATCAGCGAGTACTGGAATTTGCAGGACATAAGGGATGTTTACAAGAATGATTTAGATCAACTAAGAAATATGAAACTATTGATGAAATAAAATGACGACACTAGAATTAAATAAAAAATCCTTGGAAAAATCTATCGGAAGAAGATTGAGTGATAAAGAAATAAAAGAAGATATTTCTATGTTTGGAACTCCCGTCGGTAGAATAGAAGGAAACAAAATTATAGTTGACATTACGCCAAACAGACCTGATTTGCTGGGGGAACAAGGATTCGCTAGAGCATTTTCTTCTTATTTAGGAATTAAAAAAGGATTAAGAAAGTATTCCGTGAGCGAATCAAAAAAAAAGGTGATTGTTGAGGGAGTAGTTTCTGAAGTAAGACCTCAAATAGCATGTGCAATTGTGAAAGGATTGAAGTTTAACGATGAAACAATAAAGGAAGTAATTAAGATTCAAGAAAAACTTCACATCACTTACGGCAGAAACAGAAAAAGGTGCGCAATAGGAATCTACCCATTGGAAAAAATAAGTTTCCCCGTAAAATACACTGCAAAAAAACCTAATGAAATTAAGTTTAGGCCGCTAGAACACACAAGAGCAATGAGCGGCTCAGAGATTCTTGACAATCATCCCGCCGGAAGAGAATATAGACACCTACTTCAAAATAAAAGCATTTATCCTATTTTAATTGATTCAAGCAATAAGATACTTTCAATGCCTCCAATAATTAATTCTCATGATGTCGGAAAAATAGAAAATGGGACTAAAGATGTATTTGTTGAGTGTACTGGTTTTGACATAAATGTTTTGAAAAAGTGTTTAAATATGGTTGTTACATCTTTGGCAGAAACGGGCGGGAAAATTTATTCAGTAAATGTAGAACGCAACGGAAAGAAAATTGTAACTCCCGATTTGGAGCCAGAAAAAATGAGATTAGATATTAACTATGCGAATAAAAGACTCGGATTAGAACTTAAAGAAAGTCAAATTGTGTTGTTGTTAGAAAGAATGGGATTTGGTTATTCAAATAAAACTGTATTAATTCCCACATATAGAACAGACATCCTGCACCAAATTGATTTAATAGAGGATATCGCAATTGCGTATGGCTATACTAACTTCAAAGAAGAAATTCCGTCTGTTTCAACAATCGGCAGAGAAAACGATTTTGAGAGATTCAAAAACAAAATTGCAAACGTCCTTGTCGGCATGGGATTGGATGAAATAAATTCAACGAATATTGTTGAAGATAAAATGCAAGTTGCTAAAATGCTTCTTGATTTCAAACCGATAATGTTATTTAACTCGTTAAGTTCAGAGTATAATTCAATGAGGAATTTGATTTTGCCGAGCTTAATGAATGCCCTGCGGCATAATAAAAATTCAGCATACCCGCAAAATATATTTGAAATTGGGCAAATCTTTAAGCGAGATAAGCAAAATAAAACTGAAACAGGAATTATTGAAAATTCAAGAGTTGCAGTTGCATTGTGCCACAAACAGGCGGGATTTACCGAGATTAAGCAAAAGTTTGACAGACTGATGAAATTAATTGGAGTTGATTACAAAGTGGAGGTTGCAGCACATCCCTCATTTATTCCAGGGAGGGTTGCAAGAGTAATAGTTAATGGGGTTGGAATTGCGTATTTGGGAGAGGTATATCCAAAAGTTTTGCATAATTTTGAAATTGATGCGCCTGTTGCGGCATTTGAGCTGAATTTAACTGAATTATTTGAAGAAATGAATTAGTTCTTGAAATAAGTTTTAATGAAAACAGAATGGCTTTTGATTGTATTTTTAGGAGATATTTTAAAAAATCCGTATTTGCTGGCTTGATGATCTAGCTTAATATTTCCTGAAATAATTTTAATTAAAATAACCAAAGAGACGTCATGAGTTTTATTAAAGCATTCCAACCCGCCTAAAATTTTGATTGGCTTAACCATTAAGTCTAGTTCTTCTTTTGCAATTCTTTTTGCTGCAGAATATATTGGTTCTTTGAATAAAATAGTTCCGCCCGGAAGATGCCACATCCCATAATAAGATTTTATTTTCCTTTTTGTAAAAAGAACTCCTTGTTTATTTTCAATTACTAAATCAACGCAGGCTCTTGGAACTTCAGCATAAATAGAGGCAAAGTCTTTGTTAGAAAGCCTTTTTACCATTTTTATTTCTTAGCTCTTTTTTTTTAGTTTCTTTTACAGGTTTTTCTGTTTTATTTTCTTTCTTTTTAACGGAAGCTTCTTTGGCAACTTTTTTGTATTGCATTCTTTTAGAAACTGGCTTTTCTGCTTTTTTCTTTGGTTTTGTATTCCAAATATCAAGTTTTAATTTTTTAAATTCAGAAACTACATCAGCATGTGGCGCATTTTTCTTAATCTTAAGAACTTCATCGAGCGGTTCTAAGTGCATAACATTGCATTTTCTTCTTCTAACGTTGCCATCTATTAGAACAAACTTGTCGTCAACATTATCAACAACAACCGCCACATTTCCAGCATCTCTGCCGGCCAATTTTATACATACTCTTCCTATTTCCATTTTTGATCTCCACTCAAAGGGATAGTCGCCTAAGTCCCGAGAGATTTTATTTTGATGATAATGAAAGGATATTTCTGAATCTTCCAACAATTTTCTTTCTCATACAACCTGAGCAAAGAACACCGCCGTATGGTCTTGAAGGTCTTTTCTTTGATTTTGCAGTATTCTGCATCTTTCCGGGAAATCGCTGAGTCATACCTTTGAGGTAGTCTCCACAGTCAGCACACTGCGCTTTTCCGGGCTTTCTTCGATTATAGCGAGTAATTGTCTTGCCGCTTAGAATACGTACCTGCTTCCTCGTAAATGTCCTTGATTTGAGTCTTCCCGATACCATGATTCGTTTGAAAGGGGGGGCTTTAAATACCTTTCTAAAGAGCCTCAAAAAGATACCACTATAAAAGAGAAACATTTATAAGGGTATTTTCCCAGAAGTATACATTCTAGGCTATATATCTTAGAACACAATAAATGGCACAAGAAGACATTATTGCATCGGTTGTTGAGAGTGTTGCAGGGCAGGATGTCCTTCCTTTACTTCATGTTCTCAAGGGTAAAAAGAATGTTTCTGAATTCATAATAGCGGAAGAACTGAAAGAAGAGATAAACACCATAAGAAACAAACTTTACAGACTTTATGATTTTAATCTTGTTGAATTTTCAAGGAAAAAAGACCAGAAAAAAGGCTGGTACATTTATTATTGGACATTTGTTCCTTCAAGAGTTCCTAGATTGTTAAGGGAGATGAAGAAGAAGAAGCTTGTTAAATTGCAAGAAAGATTAAAATCAGAACAAGGAGCTCATTTCTATGAATGCGTAAACAAATGTATGCGTCTCACGTTTGACAAAGCCATTGATTTTGAATTTAAATGCCCAGAGTGCGGTTCTTTAATGAACCAAGAAGATAATGCTAAAAAAATTGAACATATTCTTTCTGAAATTGATGTATTGGAAAGGGAAATTGCTATTGTTGAACCCGACTTTATTGTTGAGGAAGAACAGGATATGATGGATTATAATGAAGTCAAAGAACTTCCTAAATTAAAAGTCGAAGTTGTTCAAAAAGAAACCAAAGTTAAAATTATTCCAGTTAAAAAAAGCAAGAAGCCGAAAGCTATTGTTAAAGCAAAAGTTCCTGTTAAAAATAAAAGAATTAAAACTAAGAAAAAATAATTAAATCATCCATGGATTGTTCTTTTTTAATTCGAAGATTAATTGGTGGGGTTTATAGATTCCTATTTCTGAAATAATCCCGGTAACTAACCAAGGATGTATTTTTTCAAATCCATAATTGAGAACGGTAACTGCTTTTGGCGGTTTTGACCATATTTCTCTTTGCGGTCTTAATAATTTATTTTTATCAAACTCGCTTGCCGCTTCCTTGCTGTACTTCCATGTGTCTGAACAAATATAAACCGGAACATCAAATCTTTCTGCAACGTCAGCAATTAATTCTGAACCAATCCTTCCGTAAATTTGCCCGCTTTCTGAGATGAGATTTGCACCCATCAAAACAATATCTGATCTTTTCATTGCCTGCCTAATTGCCAAGTCTGCGTAATATTTAACTTGAATTTTATTTTTTGCTAGAACTGTTGCAAATAATCTCCCCCCCATGTATGGCTTTTCTTCTGTACAATGAACCTCAAAATTAATCCCTTCATTTTTTGCTTTAATCAGAATGCTCAATACTGATTCAGAAAAGCCGTGGACATAAACCACCATTCCTCTTTTTATTTTTTTAGAACCGATTGAAGCTATTTGTGAGGTTGAAGAAGTTACATGAGCGATTGCTTCGTCTATTCTGTGCAGTAAATCTGCTTTTGTTGTATTTATATTCCCTTTTCTTATATTATGGGAGATGTAATGAACTGCATTTCTTGCGACTGATTTGTCTGGAATTCCTCTTAGAATATTTTGTTTTTGAAAATGAAGTTTCTTTAATAATTCGCTTGACTCTTTTGCTCTTGAACTTAAAACGAGTTTCTTAAAGGTCAGAAGTATTTTTTTAGCAAGAACATTTGACATTTTGAGATTATCTCTTCTTCGAGAGTCTCTTCATTATTGATTTTTCTTCTCTCTCTATTTGCTGCTCTTCGCTTGCAATTTTTAGCGCAATTCTTTCAATGTTGTAGTCAATTTTTAACAGTCTTCTTTCCATTAAAACTAAGAATCTCAAGCTGTAAACGATTGCAGCTAACGTAGCCACAATGACTGCGAGTATAACCCCTTCCAAACTTAATGCCATGTAATCACCTTCTGAATACGAATAAAGAAGATAAGGGTTTTTAAAGGTTTTGGCTTTATTTAACTAGTGCTCCTAAACAATCGCTAACAATCGAAGAATATTTAGTTCTATGTTTTTTTGTATTGTATGAAACTAACTGGTCATAGACAGACATACTGTCCCCTTCTTGCTCATCGAGTCCATTCAACCCGTGGTCTCGTATGGCGATGCCCAAACGGGGTATTTCTATTATTAAGCTATCTTCGACATTTGGTTCCGTGTCGGGTCCTGGATTGTCAACATAACACAAATACACTCTTTGTCCAGATATTTTTTTGCTAATGGAATATAACTTGGCATCATACCATACACCATCTAGAGATTCTCTCGCCTGCACTCTTCTTTCACCATTTACCTTTATTATGTTTGTCAGAGAAACTAAATTTGGATCTGCGTTTGGTGATTTAAAACTACATCCAGCTAATCCTATCAAAGAAGCGAGTCCTAACATTTTTATTGTTTTTGGTGTTTTCATTTTAAAGGTTTTTATTATTTTGTCTTATTGCCGACTTTCGATTTGTTGCTTAGCTCAAGTAGTGTGTGATTTACAATATTCATATATTCTTCATTTATCCTGAATCTTAATTGACTAGTTCCCATATGATCATATCCATCGAACATTGATGAGTACGGCGTGTGTCTGTGCCAATGGTCGCGTTCGTTACGAAATAAAAACCCATCGACGCCGTTATCTGAAAATGTTTCGTTGGGAGTATAAAAATCTCTTTTTCCAGAATAATCGATTCCAATACTAATGAAGTCTTCAGCTCCTGCGGTGCCAAACTTCCCTCCCGAGTCTGCAAAATCACCATAATTGACTTTAATGCTAAACCCGTTCCAATCTACATTCGTTTCGTATTCTAGTAAGCTATTGCCAAAGGGTGTTGGTTTGGAATGTAAAACTACTGCATTTGCTAACTTGACAATTTTGGTTTTGTTTTCCTCTCTGTATTTTGGAAGAAGTAAATTCGCATCGAAACGGCTACAATCACTTAATCCTATTAAAGAAGCGAGTCCTAATGTTTTTATTGTTTTTGGGATTTTCATTTTTGAATTACTATCAACGAGATGAATTATATATCGCTTTTAAGATTTTTGTATATGTTTCTTGAAGACTCGGAACCCACTGCCGCATATGTGGACGTGTACCGAATACTGCAACTCTTTTTGCTTCGGGGTTAAACGTATTAAATATTATACCGCTAAGTGCCCCATTTTCTGCTTCTGCCAACCCCTTAGTAACTTCTTCGAGTGTGTTTGTTTGATAATAAAACGATTCAACACTTCCATCGCAATCCACATCCAATATTTCAAAGGATACTGAGTCCATTAACACATCTCCCTTTGAAGGTGGTTTTGGGAGACTAATTGAGACGAACCCTTTTATTTGGATTTTGTGAGATTTGCCATTCTTGTCAACCATAGTTTTTGTTGTCGGTGGCTGATATCTGTATTTTGCGCGTCCGCGTTTTAGAACAAACCCATCTGCTAATTCATCGCATTCGAGGTCTGGATGATATTTTGCTCCTTTTGATTTGATTGTACTTATGAATGTTGGAACATATTGCTTTGCCTCTTTCGCTTGAAGTTCCATCTGTTTTTGTTCTTCAGCATTTTTATTTCCGCCGAAACCCCAACCTAAAGCAGAATCGCTAGTTATGCCTATTAAAGAAGCAAGTCCGAGTGATTTGATTGTTGTTGTTAGTTTCATTTTTAAAAATGTTTATCCCAATAAGAGTTAACCGCTTGGCATGCTTTGTATGCACCATAACCTAAAAGAGTATGGCTCAGACCTATTTTAAAATCTATATTTCTT
>JBBSYT010000070.1:0-3788 GCA_038045085.1 Nanobdellota archaeon | reverse complement strand
TGGAGAGTTCAAACATCCGGAGATTCTTCAAAAAAATCCATCGCTTTATTAAACATGCCGTTTGAGAGAAATTTAACTTATAACGCAACGGATTATTCGACATATAAAAAACATGCCAATACCGTTTTCCAAGCAGTATGGAATAAAAGATGTGGAAGAACAAATACTGGCTGTTACAAATTTGACGGAACAAATGATCATATAAATATTTCTGATAGTGTTATGCCAACTAGAAATATGACAATTTCCTTTTTCTTAAATGCAACCGACATAACAACAAAAGACGGATTAATAACGAAATGGCTGAATGAAACATCTGCATCATGGGCGGTGGAGCAAAACGGAACATTAAGAATGTACGTTTCAGACGGAACTGCCGCATATACTGCAAACTATGCAGAAACAGGAAAAGTATTCAATGCAAATAAATGGTACCATGTTGCTGTAATCTATAATGGTTCTGCATCTGCCACAAACAAAGTTCTGTTTTATGTAGATGGTAAACAAAAAATAGGAACTGTTGTTGGAACAATTCCTTCAACATTGCAGGATAGCACGAGTATGCTGACAATTGGCGGTTATTCTGGAAATCTGGATAGATTTGCTGCAGCATGGATTGATGACGTTAAGATATATAATCGAACTTTATCGGCAAACGAAATCAAACTATTAAATCTTTCAAAAGATAACATTATGCATTCAGATGAAACAGTAAAAAATCAAAATTGGACTGCATGCATTACACCAAATGATGGTGTTCAAGATGGTTTAATAGTTTGTTCAAACAACATAACAATTAGAAATTCAATTCCAACAACTCCAATCCCTAAAAAGCCGAATAATGCAAATGATACATTAAGAAACCTAAACGTAAGTTTCAATTGGACAAGATCGACAGATGCAGATAGTGATGCGATAACTTATTACATTAATTTAACCAGCCGTTATTGTGCAAATCAGCAGTTTGAAGGAATTGTTGCAACCAATTACACAAGTCCTGAATTAAGCACAGTTGATGTTTGTAGTTATTATAATTGGACAGTAAGAGCTTATGATGGAAAAGCTTTCAGTCCATACTCAACAATTTTCAATTTCTCAATCCAGCCTTATGTAAATATTACTCTGCTTCAAAATACATCTGACTTCGGCTTCCTTTCTCCGGGCCAGTCAAATGATACAACCGATGAAAATCCGCAATCATTCGTTGTTGAAAGCAATTCTAATGTTTTAGTAAATGTTACAGTTAGAGGATTAGATGATTTATGGGATTCTGAAGCTTTAGGAAGCAATTCTTTCAGATACAAAACAAATGAAACAGCTGAAACAAACTCATTCGATTTTACAAATTCACAAAGAACATTTAGAGCAATAACTGGTTCCGCAACTAAAGCAATCAAGGAATTAAAGAGAATAAAGGCAACAAATACTGCAGAAATAGAGTTAGAAATAACTGCTCCGGTCACAGAATCGCCGGGCATGAAGAAATCTAATATCATACTGGAGGCAGCGCAGTCATGAATAAATTAAAAGCAGCGTTCTTTGCAGTAATGTTGTTTACATTAGTCGGAAGTACATTTGCATTAGGTATATCTCCATCAAGAAAAGTTGTTTCTTTCACTTCTGATTTGCAGCAAGAGCTATCGTTTTCAATATTGAACGGAGATAACAAAGATATCGATGTTATAATTTACCCGAGAGGGGAATTAGCTGACTATGTTTTAATTGAAAAAAGTTCAATGCATCTTTTAGCATCACAAAAGGAAGTTAAAGTTAGGTACAAAATCAATGTTCCGTATTCAATAAGAAAACCAGGAACTAATACTTTAGAAATTGTCGTAGAGGAAGTTCCGTCCGATTATGAAAAACAAACAGTTATTTCTGGAAAAATTGCAGTGGTTCACCAGTTGCTGTTAAATTCACCTTACAATGGAAAATATCTCAGAACTATGCTTACCACAAATAATCCTGAGGAAGGACAAAATCTTGAGCTGAGCTTTGCACTCTTTAATGAAGGAACTGAAAAATTAGATGTTCTGAGGGGAGATGTATCTGTGTTAAACTCTAACTTTGAATCTGTTGCGCAATCAACATATGATTTTAATCCGCTCGATATTGGAGAAAGCAGGAAAGATGTAAAAACAATGTATCTTAATCTCCCTCCTGGAGATTATTATGTTAAATCTAACCTTAAGTACGAAGGAAGAATAATTAATTTAGATGCAACATTTACTGTTGGCGGCTCTTACATAGAGATTGGAGGAATAAGTTCTTCAAATTTCAAATTGGGGGAAATAAATCAGCTTGATGTGTCGGTTTACAATAAAGTTTCGGTTGAAATTAAGAACGTCTTTGGAGAAATAATTGTCCAGGATAAAAATGACAAGGTTTACAATATAATCAAAACAATTTCAATTGATCTATTGCCTAACTCCGGAAATAATTTGTTCGGATACTGGGATACATCTAGTTTAGCAATCGGTGTTTATGATTTACTAGTTAAAGTTAAATATAGCGGAAGAGAAGCTCAGAAAGAATTTGAAGTAAAAGTTTTGAATGATCAAATAATTGCTTCTCAAGTAGGAATAAGTGGAAGAGCAGTCACTCAGCAGACAAAATCAAAAGACCCAATAATTAATATTTTAATCCTGTCCTTTGTTGTATTGATGATATTGAATGTTTTGTTAATATTATACATCAGAAAGGGAAAAAATCCTCCGCAAATACCGCCAAGTACAATGAATGTTATTTTGATTGCTAATTTGGTATTGCTCGGAATTGTTAAGAATTTGTAATTATTTTCTTAGACTTTAACCGAAACATTTAAATATACCTCAGTATACTGTAGTATAATGGAAGCTACAACAATAAAGATACACGAAGACACAAAGAAGCAAATCGACCAATTCAAAGAACGTGGCAGCGAAACTTATGATGAAGTTCTCAAAAAACTAGTTTTCATAGCTAAAACCTGTGAAAAAGAACCTAAATTGAGTCAAGAAACAGTTCTAGCTATAGAAAAAGCAAGAGAAAGGATTAAAAAAGGCAAATTTCTGACAGAAGAAGAAGCTAGGAAAAAACTAGGGTTATAATGTGACTTTTGAACTCATATTCGATGAAAAAGCTATTGATTTTCTTAATGATTTGCCAAAAGAATTAAAGAAAAGGATATTCAATAAAATTAAAAGCACAAAAGAAAATCCAATTCATTTCTTTGAACGGCTTGAGGGAAGAACTGATTATAAACTAAGGGTTGGAGATTATAGAATAATCGCAGATATTGATGGAAATTCTAAGAAAATTACAGTTACTATGGTCGGACATAGAAAAAACATATATCAGAACATTTAATCTAAAACTCGGCCTTAATAGGAATAATGAAATCACTATATTTATCTTCTTTTTCTAAGAAACTTTTTTTCTTCATCGGTAACTATATTCACATAGTGTGAAGAGACAATACCAAACAAAGTAAGAACCATCGCAATTCCAATAAATGCAATTATCGCCGTATAAATTTTTGTTGCAACCATACTCGGGATCAATGTTGAATGCCCGACTGTTGTTATTGTGAGGATTGTTGCGTATGCCGAATCAATCCAACTCCATCCTTCGGTGTAGTGATAAAATACGGAACTTATAAAAACAAGACAAACTATTGATGTTACAAGATTTTTAACCGCAGGGGATATTCTTCTCATTTTATATCGACCAATTTTATTTTGAAGTTTAATGTTTTTCCCGATAATGGGTGGTTAAAGTCAACTTTTATTGTATCTGCCTTTATATCT
>JBBSYT010000069.1:0-5751 GCA_038045085.1 Nanobdellota archaeon | reverse complement strand
TGTTGCGGCAAAAGAAGGCGGATTAAATGGGTTGGCAAAATTATCATTGAAAGTGGGAGCACCAATTAAAGTTATGCTGTATCCAAAAGCAGAAGATTTCAAGGAAGCATTTGAAATTGTTGGAAAGCCAGCACAACTAGAATTTAAATATGATGGATTTAGAATTCAGGCGCATAAGAAAGACAATAAAATAACTTTATTCACAAGAAGATTAGAAAATGTAACAAAACAATTCCCGGATGTGGTTGAATTTGTTAAAGAACATGTTAAAGCAAAAGAATTTATTATAGACTCGGAAGCAGTTGGTTATGACCCAAAAACAAAAAAATATATTGCATTCCAAAGCATTTCTCAAAGAATTAAAAGAAAATATGATATTGAAAAAACAGCAAAAGAATTCCCAGTTGAATTGAATATTTTTGATATAGTTGAATGCAATGGAACTGATTACCTGAACAAACCGTTTAGAGAAAGAAGAAAACTGCTTGAAAAAGTTATTCCTAAAAATATTCCGTTGAAAATAAGATTGGCGGAAGCAATCGTAACTGATGATGTAAAAAAAGCAGAGAAATTCTATCAACAGTCTTTAGCCGCAGGGAATGAAGGAGTCATGGCAAAGAGCTTAGATGCCGCTTATCAACCAGGAAGAAGGGTTGGCGGAGGAGTTAAAGTAAAGCCAGTTATGGAAACTCTTGATTTAGTTATTGTTGGAGCTGAAAAAGGAGAAGGAAAAAGAGCAGGATGGTTAAGTTCATTTATTATTGCGTGCAGAGATGAAGATACTGATGACTTAGTTGAAATTGGAAGAGTTTCAACCGGATTTAAAGAGAAAAAAGAAGAAGGAACGTCATTTGAAGAAATGACTGAATTGTTGGAGCCATTAATTATTGATAAAAAAAGTAAAATAGTTGTAGTTAAGCCAAAAATAATAATTGAAGTTGCGTTTGAAGAAATACAGAAAAGTCCTGAGTATTCGTCTGGATATGCGTTAAGATTTCCCCGTTTAGTCAGGTTGAGAGAAGATAGGGGCGTTGATGATTCTTCAACATTAAGAGAAGTTGATATGTTCTATAACAAACAAAGAGGAAGACATAAATAATAACCGCCCCCGGGAATGATTCCCACATAAGGGCTTCACCCTTATCAACCGAATGCTACTCTCGTTTCACTCGGCAGCAACTTCTGAAATAATAACCGCCCTCGGGAAGATTTGAACTCCCGATCTCTCGGATTTTACCGGACCACATTTGTGGTCTATGGCCGCAACCGAGTGCACTATCCAAGCTATGCTACGAGGGCATGGAAAATTAAACAATAAGAACTTTATTTAAACTCAGCGCTTTGGAGTACATTCGAAGTTAGGAACGAATCTCGCTCCATTGTCGAGCAATTGTTCTATGTTTAACACGTATGAGTTTGATTTTGCAGGAATGAATATATTTGTTGGGTTGCAATCTGAGTTGTACTTTCTCCAACCATCACCCTCAAATTTCCAGAACTTACCTTTCTTTTCGAACACAGCATCTCCTGTTTTGTAACCACCCTTGTAACTATGTTGTTTATCTGATAATTTCGTTGTAGCGCTGCTACATCCAATTATGCCTGCAATAACGATGCCGATTAAGGTTTTTTTCATATTAGTTTTCCTTCGTAGGTTCTATTTAAGTCTTGTTAGAAATCAACGTTTTTTGGCTTTAGGTTTGTAGCAGGGGTGATTTTTTGGAAAACCAGTTTCATAAACAGTTCCGCCGGAATTTATTCCTTCTTGAATTGCATAACTAGGTTCTTTTCCGAGAAGATCTTCTGCTTCTTCTTTTCTTCCTTTGTTGTCGTACTGAACCAAGCCTTCTTTTGTTCTCATTACTCCAGTACAATCCCCATAAACAACGAATGTTCCAATTGAATATTCTTGGTCAGACTTTCCTTTTGGCTGTTCTATTTTTTCAGAAGCAGCATCTACGTTTACTGTAGAATCAATTTCCGCTTGTTTGATTTGATCTGCAGCACACCCAGAAACTAATCCAGCCAATCCAATCTTTCCGGCAATTGTTAATATTTTAATTAAGCTCATTTGGAAACTACATGACTCAGCTTATATTTTAATTGATTTATTTGCAATATAGACAATATTGAATTAATTGGGTTGTTGTTACCCAATAGTAGTTAAAATACAAAAAGCTTATATAGTGGTAATACATAATAATTGCATGCTTGAAAAAGAAATAGAAGATCAATTTAGAGAGCTTGAAAGACAAGGGGCAGCAAGAGCTACAATAACTGCTTTGCGGCAGAATTTTTCTGACTTAAGAGAAAAGAGCTTTACAGATTCAAAAACGGGGCTATATACTCATGAACGTTTATTTTTTCACTTAGATGAATTTCTTAAATTAGCAGCAGACCATGATTATGATGTTTCTGTTCTTATGGCGGATATTGATCATTTTAAACAATTCAACGATAAATACGGTCACATTGCTGGCGATGATGCATTGAGAACAATTGCCAATACAATCAAAGGAGCAGTAAAACAATCCGATGTTTTAGCAAGATACGGGGGAGAAGAATTCGCAGTTGCTTTACCTCAAACAAATTCAAATCAAGCACTTGAACTTGCAAAAAAAATAAGATCGAGAGTGGAAAACACAATTATTCCGAATGTCAATGATCATAGGACAATAAGTATTGGCGTATTTACATATAACGTTGGGTTAGATGAATTATTAAAATCAAAATTTCCAAATGCATATGAGCTGAAGAAATCTACTGAGAACGAATCTGGTTCGGATAATGAGCCTATATTGGTTAAAGAATTTAAACTTCCACTAGCGGCAATAAATGCTGCAGATGTTGCACTTTATCATGCTAAAAAATCAAGAAATAGTGTTGTTGTTTACGAAGCAGGTATGGAACATCCACAGTCAAAAACAACACCATCACAAGGTAGTGAAAAATAGTAACGTTTATATATTAATTCTATTTCAATCGAAGCGGTTAAGATGCTTCACGCAAAAAAGCCGGCAGAAGTCAGAGCTGACTTGGAAGCACTATTGAGACTTGCTCCGCAGGAAAACCTTTCTTTGTTCAATATTGACATCGATTTTTTTATGATGTATTTTGATGTTTTTGGACCTGAACAGGAAACTATTGCTTTGAATGAAGTAGGCAGTATGCTTTCAGCTCTTGACTCTATTAATTATCAAACTCTTTTTGCTCATCATACCAATGAAGCCGATTTTAAAACTTACAGAAACCACTTTTTGGCCGCTTCATTTGGTAAAAAAGATCCTTTTGAAAAAGGGCAAGAAATTAAGAAAGCATTAGAGAGTTTGGAAATTCCAATTTATGACATAAAAGATTCAAAATACAAACCTACTGAACGTAAAGCCGAGGATGGCCGTATTGTTGTAATTGACCCTAAAAAAATAACTGTTCATATGGGAACTTCAAGATATGCAGGATACAATCCTAATGTTTCTGATTTAATGAATTTAGTTATGGAAGCAGAAGAACAATCTAAGGCAGCAGAATCCAGAATAGTTATTCTTCCCTAAACATTCATAATAAATACAGCCCAAGCCAATATTAGAAATCCAATCAAAAAAGGAGCATATATTCTTGCACGATAATTCAATCTTCCAGAAACTGCACTTCTTACTATTTTTTTAGTTTTCAAACTAAGTATAAATAACGTTAAAACCAATTTTTCAATCAAAAAGTTCATGCCTAGTTCCTCTGTATAGAATTTTCAACCTCTAGCTGTTATTTAAACCTTTTCAAACTTATTTAGACTCATTTGTCCCTTTCTTTTGGTAGGTTTTATCTCAATATCAACCTTTTCCCCAACTTGTTCTTTGATGCTTTTAGCTGCTGCTTCCCCAATTAAGAATTTTAATTTTGCAAAATCAGCTGTTTTTACATCTCCTGTATCTTTTATTCCGTTGTTAAATAATCTTCTTGCTCTTGCTCGTCCAATTTCTCTTAATTTTACTAAAGGCAGTAATTCTTCTTTTATCCCATACTTTAATCTAAAACGTAATTTTGTAACTTCTCTTGCAAAAGAAGGCTTTTCAATTAATTTAGCTAATTCTTCGTTTGCATATAATAGCCAGTCGGCAAGGTCTATTTTTGCTCTCGATTCTCCCGGTCTAACATCAAATTTATCTAATAAAAATTCATCGTCTTTTTCTTCAATCCAATCTGAGAAAAATGCTGCAGTTTTAATTGAATTCATGAATTCATCGTGGTCTTCTTCAAATTCTGCAGGTTCTTTTGATAGAAGTTCTTCTTCCTTTTCAACAATTAGCGAAGTATATTCTTCATATTCTTTTGCCTTTACATTTAATTTTGGTCTTATTTCGAGTGTGTTTGAAATTAAGTGCAATAACCCGAATGAAGAGGGTGTTTTCTCTGCTTTTTTAATTTGAGTTATGAATTCGTGGGCAGTTAATGGGTCAATATATAACTGAGCAACTCTTTTTCCGATTTCGGTTGCACGGAGTTCATCATTTAATTCACTGGCAGAAACGAAATCTGACTTCCCAATCTCGGATTGCCGAGATGAGCCCATTTTGGCTCTGCCAAAATTGGGTTTCGTTTCAATAAAGTCAAAGTCTTCAAGTAAATGAAGCATTTTATCAATTATTTTTTCTATTTTTGTCATATCTTCGTATTGGTGTGCCCAAAATGTTTTTGAAAAGAAACTAACTAATTTCTCTCTCGAATTTACAAAATTTGATGCAACTAAACTTAAAACATATGTTCTCAAAACAGGTTCAACTGCTAATTTTGAAATAATGCTTTCGGCTTCTCCATTTATGTAATTGTGTTTAATATTTTCTTGTTCATTTTCGGTGGTTGTTACCACAATACTTTGTCCTTCTGTATCGTATTTAGGACGTCCTGCTCTTCCAGACATTTGCAAATATTCAAGAACTGGAATGTAGATATATCCTCTTACTCCAAATCGTTTTAAATCTTTTATTATTGTTCTAAACGCGGGCAAATCGATTCCTGACGCTAAAGTTGGAGTACAACAAATAATTTTTACTGTTCCATTTCTAAAATTATCTTGTATTAATTCTTTTTGTTTGCTTGTTAATCCCGCATGATGGAATGCAATTCCTTGTTTTACAATTTCAGCAAGTCTTTCACATTGTCTTGTCGGTTTTCCTAAATCATTAAGGATTTCCTTTGCAAGTTCTTCGTTTTTATTAACATTTGATTTTTTTAGAAACTTAGCAATATCTTCTGCTGTTTTTTCTGCACTTCTTTTTGTATTAACGAATACTAATGCTTGTTTTCCTATTTTTAGCGTATCGAGAACTAAATCTATTGTTTCATCTTGGGTTATTTGGTTTATCTTTAATTCCATAAGGTATAGAACTTTTGTTGACTATAAAATACTTTTGTCGTTATTCTCTCTTCTTTTGCTGGAACATAACTTTGACTATTGGACCTTCGTATGGTCTTTTTAGCGGTTTTCTTTGATTGGCGTGTTCAACTGCCGCGTTAAAAACCTTATTAAGTCCTTTTAATGTTTTTCTGACTGAATTTAACCTAAATGCATCTAAATCTGGATGTTCTTTGGAAACTCTCAGCAGAGATTCAAAATAATACCAGGCGTCTATCCCTCTTGTGTGCATATCTTTTCCTATTAAATCAACAAGCCTTTTTCTTACAACTTTTGAATCTAAACTAAATAAAATTCCCTGGTTTTCATCTTCAATTGTTGTATTAACAATTCTTCGCATT
>JBBSYT010000068.1:0-3831 GCA_038045085.1 Nanobdellota archaeon | reverse complement strand
GTGTATCCAGAAGGGAAGTTTCTGAACATATACGTTGGCTCAATGTATATATTGTTCAAATGAAAACTGATATGGAAGTAGTAATTGATATTTTAGAGGATGCAAAGAAGCGAGGACTCACGATTCAAACCGTGGTGCCTAAAGTTCAACATGAACAGAAAATGTTTAGTGCTCATTTGAGCAACTATAAGCAGGAATTAGCTAAACTAGAAAAACTAATAAGTTAATTATGAATTAACAATCTTCTTTATCTCTTCTTCGGTCGTGAATTCAACTGTTTCTGCCATTGTGTTAAGTCCTAATTTCAAACTTTCTTCATCCGAAATCAACTGATGCGTATATGGACAAATACTTAACACTCTATCTAATTTTGAAAATGGATTTACAAAGTAAACCAAGAAATATCTTCCAAGTTCAACAAACTCATTCCAGTTTTCTATTAAAAAATTAAAGTTGCTTTTTGTATGAAAGCAAATCAGTGTTTTTCCATGTTCAAACTTTTTAATCTCTTTAATTATTTCCTTTATTTCTTTCAAATATGGAACAACAACGTATTTGTGTTCGGACTCTCTTGTGACAACAAAGTCATTATCGTTCTCTTTCAAGGAAATTATCTTTTTAGTAATTATATCTTTGTTCTTAATATATCTGACTGCCCAGTCCTTTAGAAACTTAACCTCTTTTTCCATACTTCCCTTTTGGCTCATATTGTTTAAAAATGTTTTGAAAAGAATTAAATAGAACGGAGCTTATTTTGTAATGATGGCAATATTTGTTGTTCATAGTCATTTTTCGAAAAACCATCACTATGATCTGAGGTTAGAATATGGTAATTCTTTAAAATCATGGGCTATTCCAAAAATTCCGCCGTTAAAGTCAGGAATAAAACGTTTAGCAGTTCAAGTTCCAAATCATCCGTTAAGTTACGCGAGATTTCAAGGAACTATCGAGAGTGGTTATGGAACAGGCAAGGTTAAAATCTGGGATAAGGGTACATTTAGCATAATTAGTAAAAATAACAACAAACTCTTAGTTAATTTTAAAGGAAAGAAACTAAAAGGAAGGTATACTTTAATCAGGTTCAAAAACAAGAATTGGCTGTTTTTCAAGCAAAAGATTTAAAACGTAATGAATTTTATAACGAATATGAGCAGTTTTTTGGAAAAGCTTGAATGGTTTGTTGATAAACTAATCCCCTACCTAATCATAGTTCTTTTCGGAATAGTTATTGTTGATGTTTTTTATCATGAAACTTCAGTAAAGTATCATAGCACCATATTTGTTTTAGATGCGATAATTATTACTGTTTTCGTAATAGATTTGCTTTTCAAATATCAAAGAGTAAGAAATATTCCAAGATTCTTGAGATTATATTGGATTGACATCCTTGCTGTTTTCCCATTCTTTTTGGCTCTGAGATTGTTTGAAGAGATATTGCTTTTATCTGAAAGTTCAATATCTGCTTTAAGAAATTTATTTCATGTTGGTTTGATTTTTGAAGAACAGGTTTTAATTGGGGAAGAGACCGTAAAAACGGCTGAATTAATTGCAAAAGAAGGAAGAATTTCATTAGTCGAGAGATTATTCAGACCATTAAGAAGACTGCCAAGATTGTTTAAAGCATTTAGTTTCTATGAACATCCTGAACACAATAAAACATTATATCACAAAAAGAAATAATCAAACGTTATCCATTTTGTCCAGTTCTCTTAATAATTCATCAGCATCATTTGGAAGATTGTACATTATGCTATTTCTTCCACACCCTGGGCATAACTTAGGCCCTCTGAAATCAAGAGCTCTGCTCCATTTAAAACTGCAATTTTTACAGAAAAACTCTATCTTCTTTTTTGGAGTAGTATCAATCGGGCGGTTAAATGTTTGCGGTTTTATATTCACACTTATGCCCGAAGTTTGTTTATTATAACATGACTCACAAATCAATCCTTTTCCGTCTTTTGAGTACTTCATGCTCGCCAAACCTACTCTGCTTCTGCATCCATTGCAATTGAGTTCTGCGGTCATAGGTTTTAACATGTCAAGGTAATATTTAAACTTATTCTCCTATTTTTTGCTTTATTTTTATAAGCATTAATTCATTTTCTTTAATCACTTCTTCAAGTTTAGCCCTTTCTTCTTGCAAGAGTTCGCCATCCATAACAATCTTGCAGGGTTTTGCTTTCATAATGATCGGAGCAGCCGAGTAAAACCTTACGTGCAGCAATGTTCTGTCAAAAGTTGAAAAGATGATGCTCCCTTTTCCAAAAGAATTCTTAACTAAATATTCTCCAGAACTATATGTAACATTTACAGGTATGCACATTAGTCATTGTCGACCCTCGGTGCTAAAATAAAGTTCAGCAATACCTTATCAATTGCCTTAAATTCTAACATTAATGGATAATTTTTATCGAATTGAATTGTTACTTCATCTGATATTTTTGAACCAGCAATCATTTTCTTTAAGTATTCAACCGAATATTTAGCTTTAACTTCTTCCTTATTGTCTGCATCGATTCTTGTTTTATCGTCTGGAATTATCTCAATTTCAGCTTTGCTTAAATCTCCTTCGGCAATAATCATCATCTTCAAAGGAGTTGCTCCGAAAGTAACAGATTCCGCAACAATGCCAACGTCTTCTATTGCGTCATTTAAGATTGCTGCCGATGTTTTGATTGTTACCGGGAATTTTAATTCGGGTTTCTTTTTTTCTTTTTCATCAATATCAATTAAAGGCAGGGAGAATTTCCTGTTTGTATCGCTTTTTAATGTAATATCGAGTTTTCCTTCCCCCATACTTAAAGTAAGCATGTCGTTTGGTTTTGCTCTTCTTAAGATTTGTTTTAAATTGTTAAGATTAATTGAGATATTAACTGGTTTGTCTAATTTGTATTCGGAAAAACAGCTTGAAAGAAGTTTAAAATTGACCATCGCAACATTTGCAGGGTCCATAGCAATCATTTCAATACCTTCTGGTTTTATTTTAAAGGTAGCTTCATTAACTAATTCAGAAATGATAGCTATGCTGTCCTTGAAATATTTTGCTTCAGATAGTGTTAATTTCATGAGTTGTA
This sequence comes from Nanobdellota archaeon, assembly GCA_038045085.1. Lineage (GTDB taxonomy): Archaea > Nanobdellota > Nanobdellia > Woesearchaeales > UBA10107 > UBA10107. The sequence goes on along the minus strand of JBBSYT010000068.1, from coordinate 757 downwards.
CGAATGAAATAGACAAATCTTTGGTTTGGCGTTTTTCATATCTAAATTCCCCCTAGAAATATATGTTTCTACCCTCATATTTAAAGGTTTTGTATGAATTTGACAATCTTTATTAAAAGAGCATCCGTAATTGTATTATGGGCAAAGAAGTAGATAGACTCATCGGTTATTCTGAGGACTTGATAAGGGCATTTAAATCGAATAAAAAGGAAAAGACACTAATATTGCTAAATGAGCTATGGAACGAAAACAAAGAGAGTTTGAGCATAGCTAAAGAGTTTAAAATCAAATATTTGTTAAACTTACACAATTACATCGAAATGACAATTATTTCAGTTAAACAAAATATAAACAATTCAACGATTTGCATAGAAAAACTGAGGAATCTACTGATTCGTTTACATGCAATTGTTGACCAACGAGAAGTAAGAGACCATATAATTAGCGAAGTTATTTATCCAATTTTGAAGAGTTGGGGATACAAAAAGAAAGCTCGCGCGTTTGTAAAGAAAGAAGGTAAGAATGTAAAAAGAGTCAATGTCTATTCGAGCCGAGTTAATGATTATTATTGCGTCAGCTTCATTTTTGAAATAAGCGTCACCGGACCAAATATTGATTTAGGCGGCGAAAGAGCCGAAGAAAAATGGTTTGAGTTAACGGAAGATACTAACGTTGATAGGGTCAAAGCAGAAGTTAAAGAACATTTGATTAAAGTTGTAAAGCCATTCTTGGACAAGATTAAATAATGTGGGAGGCA
>JBBSYT010000067.1:0-3022 GCA_038045085.1 Nanobdellota archaeon | reverse complement strand
CCTGCTGATTGCAGTTCGGCAGGGGTTCTTGCGCTGCCAATAGATGCTCTGGATTTAGTCACTTCTTTAAGTAAAGCTCCTTCATAGTCGCTATATTGCTGTACTACTGCCACTAGATTAGGAATCAAATCCGCCCTTCTTTGATAGGCTGTTTGTACATTACCCCATCTTTGCTCTACTTTGGTGTCTATGGATACTAATGAATTATAACTACCAAATCCCCAGAGCAAAAACAAAACAATAACTCCTAGTATTATCCATCCTGTATAACTTTTTCTTGGTTCTCCTTCTGCCATTTTATTCCTCCTTGTAATATTCTTTTACTTTCTTTTCCAATACTTCAATCCGTTCATAAAGCTTGTTTTCTGGATGAAGGTAACCATTACATTTATTGCATGCCCTCATCTTCATATGCTCAAGTCTTTTTTTTCTGTTCATTGGTAAAACATTGAGTAACCTCTGAGGGATTAAGTGATGATTACGGCATGGCGTATCTTTTGTTCCACAAATTTCACAATCCGCATTAAAAGTTATTTCTTTCATTTAATTGTTCCTCCATCAAGTTCCCATGTGTCTGAATAATTAGGAGTTTTGTTTATTATACGAATCAACCATTTAAATGCACCTTTTGACTTTATGAATTTGGTTTTCTTCAGTCTTAGATGTAGGTAGAAATCTTTTTCTTCTTTATCTAAATCATTAGCTAATTTTCTTAGTTGTTTTGTTGTGACGTTTAATCCTTGTTTTCTTGTTTTCATTTTCTGACCTTTAACTTGCTTTTTAAAATCGTTTTGAGATGATAAAAAATTCCAAGTTTGTTAGTAGTTTCTACCTCATGCTTGTCTAAAAAAATACCTTCACATTTAGGGCATTTGTCAATCACTATTTTTCCATCTGTTAATTTATTCATATTTACATTGCACTTTGGGCATCGTATTATTGATTCCTCATATTTTTTTGATTGAGTGATAGCAGTAATCAAACACTCTGGTTTATCACAAACCGCTTTTATCTTTACTTTTGTTTCTTTTTTTACCATTTTATCCCCCTATACATTTTGTTGTTATCTCGTGAATTAAATTATTGAAAAATCCAGTATGTAGAATATACCAGATTCCCCAGATAATTATTAATATTAAAATAGCAAAAAGAGTGCCAAATACAATCACAGCATTGTTTATGGATTTTCTGTGGCGTTTAAGTTCTTCTGTATGCTCTGCAAGCATTTTTTGCCCAAAGAGAATATGCCCCGTTTCTTCATCTTTGTAAGTTAAATCTTTTTTTTTCTGTTCCATTGTCAATCACCTTTTAGTAATTCTGAATTTTCATAAATGTTACCAACTATCATTATTTCTTCAAAATCACATAAATCTGGAACTTGACCTACATCATACTCAATATTATCAGATTGAAAAATCTCCAAGACAAAACAACCCGATATAAATGATATTACACCCTTGTAATTTCCTGTAAATGTTTTAGCGTTACAAATATCTCCTTCATAAATATCTTTTCCTTGTTTGTCTTTTAATCCAGTCCATTGATTTACTTCATTTTCAAATTCTTGGATGTATTTAATCTTACCCCAATCACCTATACTAAAATATTCAAATCTTTTTTCATGTCTTAACCATGCACGAAAACATTTTAGTTCTCTCATTAAAATCTCCCCCCGCCACCGCCAAATGAGCCACCGCCAAATCCACCAAATCCTCCGCTACTAAAACTATCGTTGTCATCGTCGTCATAACTGCTTTTGCTTGATATATAAGATGCAGCAGCAAGGCTACTATAATCGCTGGAATCTCTTTTTCTTGATTTTCTGTTAGTATAAGGTATATAAGGAGTAGTAGTACTTCTCATCGGTGTATCATCATTATCATCATCATGAGAACTTTTACCTATGATAAATACCAAAATAAATATACCAATTAGCAAAATCAACAAAAGAGGAATACCAAATGGCAGTGAACTTGTTGAAGAGATATTTGTTACTTCGCTTCTTTGTAATTCTTTATAAACTTCTTGAACAATAAAAGTCATTCCGTTGAAATAATCGCCGTTGTCAATAAACTGACTTCTGGCTGCTCTGCCAATTCTGCTAACTTCTGCATCGGTTAGTATATGTTCAATACCTCTGCCTGTAGCAATACACCCGCCTTTCATGTCGTCCAAAGACCAAAGAATAACTACTCCATTGTCTATATCAGCCCTGCCTACTCCATTTTGCTCGCCAATGGCAGTTGCATATTCTGATGTATCGTGCCCTTCTGTATTGGCAACCAGCACAACTGCAATCTGCACACTGGTATTTTTCTCAACTAACCCGATTAAATTGTTTAACTCTGCCTCTTGTTGGGGGGATAATAGATTAGCAAAATCATTAACATAACCATCTAATTGAAGGTATGCTGTTGCTGAATTGAGTACAATCAGTCCAATGAGGATATATACCAATATTTTTAATTCCACAATTAATACGATTAGTTTTTTCATCTTTTAACCTTGATAGTATAAACTGTTGCATTATCGCTAACTACAATTTCTTCAACGATTCTGTTTCGATTTTTAAATATTTTAATTATCTCCATTTCTAGTGTTTCATAAATACTCATTTCTTGGAGTGCCTTTTCTATTTTGGTTAAGGTGTTTATGTGACAATTAAAACAAGGATTCCCTAGATGCAATGATTTGCATTTTCGCCTATGTTTAATAATTCGTTCTTTTAATTTATTAATCGCTTTTTCTAATTTTTTAATTCTCGGTGTTTGTGTCATTTTTTAACCAGTTTTTCCGACAGCGTGTGAATTTGCTCTATAATTTTTTCTCTTTCTGGCTGCCTATTCTCATAAAACTTTAGTGTAATAACAAAAGATAATACCGAAAGTAATGCAGGTATCATTACGTAAAAAGACACGGATTTGAGATAAAAATTTAGTAAGACTGATGGTTGAAACTTTTCTTTGTTATCCTCTTTGAATTGTTGTATTACCTGATTATTTTGTTCAATGAGTTGAGGTTG
>JBBSYT010000066.1:0-2199 GCA_038045085.1 Nanobdellota archaeon | reverse complement strand
CGCTTTGCTACCCCCGCGACAGTTAAAAAGAAATTACAACTATTAAAAAGCTTTGGGTTTTGTTTAGGTGCATATTGAACTTAGCTGTTCTATTCTTTTATTTGAATCAATAGATGAAGAAAACATCTTCCAAAAAACTCTGTTCATCCACTCAATCCATTCTTTGTCTTTTATTGTATAAAAAATAAAAGATTTTTTAGATAGTTCTTCATTTCTTCCAGTAGGTTCTTTTATTTCTTTTAAATTTGATATCTTGTTATCAATAATTGTTGCCCTCAGCGGTTGTTCTCTATGTCGGATTTCAATTAGTTCTTTCCCATATTTATAGTTCAAAGACAAAAGTCTTTTTACATTTTCAAATCCAGCAACATCTACTCTGCAAATAGCCTTTATTGAAATATTTTTCCTGACAAGTTCTTCAAGAGTTTTAAAAACATCATATTTTTTATCTCTAAAATTTATAAAGCTTAAATTTCCAGAGAAAAATATAATTTGCTTCTCAGCCTTTTCTAAAATTTCAATAAATTCTTTTAATCTGCCCAATGAAACCTCATCGTTCCCTATTTTCATCCAAACAGTTTTATTTTTACTCGGCACATGTTGAAATATGTCAAAAGCTGAAAAATCTTCTTTTTTTCTTCCATTAATAATAGTTTTTTCAAGCTGCTCTTGAAAAACAGATTTACTGGCTTTTTCTACAGAAGCCCAATAAACTACTTTTAATGCTCCTTTTGTTCCGCCTCTAAAGACTTTTGTTGCAATAGTGCCAAACTCTTTCTCTATTTCAGTAATATACCTATCAGCTGTGCGCCAATTTTTGCCAATTTTCCCGGCAATTTCTTGAACACTTCTTGGACTAGCATAAACAAATTCTTCTATTTGCCTGACAATTTCTGGGCTAAGCATATATTTAGATGATTTTTAATTATTTAATCATTATTATGATATACAACACTATGCCTATTTTTTTGTTAGAAATGTAAATATACATTACAACTCTTTCTAATAATATCAGAAAAACTTTGCATTCACCTCGCACTAAAGTGCGAGGTTTGTCTGGTTTTTTGGATGCTCAACGTGCTCCACGACCTAAAGGTCGTGGTTTTAGCAAGCACGCCGACATAAAATTGAAAGGAGGTAATCAAATGGGATTAACAACAGAAGAACTTACTGAAGCAATCAAGAAAAGAACATATCTTACTGAAGCAGTAGAGCTTGACCAAATAATTGGTGTATCAAAAAGAACTCTTGATTTTAATGAAGACCAAGCCAGAGAACTTTTAAAAGAAATGCTCGTACAACCCTTACTTCCGCCAGAAAGAGAACAAATTGATGAATATGTAGTGAAATATGCTGTTTGTTGGTTTATAAAAAGATTTAATGAGAGATACGCTCAATTAGATCCTTCAATATTTGAATTAAATAGATCCATAAAAGTAGACAGTCATGATACTGCTAGCTTTCCTGCCTTATTTAGTGTAGAAGTAGAAAAAGAGCATGGTGGCATTGTCACACATCGTCATCAAGAGACAAAATATCATAATGGTTATGATATAAAAGTGCAAGTACCACAAATACCTCGTGAAGCCAGAATTGAATATTGCAAAGCACGTGCTTTTAATCATCAGCTTATAGGACAAGCATTCAATGATATATTATTAGCTAGAATAATGACAGAATACCCGCGTATTCTTACGAGACAAGTAAACGGGGTTTTCAGAATGATTTGGGCACCAGAGCAAGTTGAGGTAACAAAAGTTGCACCAGTTCCAAGAGATCCAGCAATAATCTTTGATCTTCCATACACCGAAGAAAAAGAAGGTCCCGGTCCTTCCATTCCGCGCATCGTGCATCAAATCTATAAATGGGACGCTCCAGGAGAAAGAGATTTGGAAGGAATGCTGCATGAGTTCACAACATCTTTTCCAAAAGCAATAATTAATCGGGTTTAATTTTTATTTAGCGTAATACCCCAAGGTCTTGCCTTGGGGATTTTTTTTCAAAATTCAAGCCCACAAAACAAGCAGAACACCCATCACCATCAAATTAACAAGCCAATACAAACCATTCAACACGAAAAGACTCCAAGGTTTATTTTCCCACAAAACACTTCCAAGCAGAGTCGCAGCAGCAAAGAATCCAAGCCAAATCCAAAATCCAGTTACAGCCCCAGCGATAGCGGAAGCAGCCCCGACAGAA
>JBBSYT010000065.1:0-2115 GCA_038045085.1 Nanobdellota archaeon | reverse complement strand
CAACAGTATCATCCTTAGCAACATCAAGAAGTTTTCTTATTCTTCCAAGAGAAGACAATCCTTCGATTTGTGAATATGGCATCAATTGTAAAGTTACCATTTAGCCTACCAAAGTGAACAAAGCTTCATAGAACTCGTCCATTCCTTTTCCTTTTTTAGCAGACATACCAATAACATCATATTGTGGGAAAGCGGCTTGTACTTTTTTAATACTTGCCTTTTTCAAGTCTGTTTTATTAGCAACAATTAGAACTGGGATGTTTCTTGCTGCCAAATTACCTATGATCGTGATATTAACCTGAGAATAAGGATCTTTTGTAGCATCCAAAACAACAACAACAACGTCCATATTGTCTATCCATTTTATTGCCTCAATAACTCCCCTGGTTGCTTCCTTTGCTCTTTGTTTTGCCTTCGTTCTATTTATTCCTGATTTAATAAAATCTTCATAGTCAATTTTTGTTGCAATACCGGGGGTATCCGTAATAGCAAAAGTAATTTTTTTCCCATCATGCTCAACCTCAACCTCTCCTTTAACAGAAACCTTCCTGGTTTCATGAGCAATCTCAGAAACTTTGCCTATCTCTTCCCCAACCCAATCCATACAAATCTTGTTAGCTAAGGTAGTTTTTCCTGCATTTGGAGGGCCGTAGAAGCCTAATTTAAGCTCTCCCCTGCGCGAGAATATATCACTAAACACCTTCTGTATAAACTTCTTCAAAATATTTAACATCTCACCACCACTTAATGAAGTAACACTGAAACATGTTTATAAAGGTTTTGTCGTCCCTTTTAAGAAGCTTTAAATAAGCTATATTTTAAGTATAAATGTGATGGAAACAGACATAAAAAAGGAGATAGTTTCTGTTCTAACGAAAGCACTTTCTTTGATTAAAACAGAGAATTTTGCTGATTTAAAAGAGTTAAGCAATGATGTAATCCACAATGCTTCAATATATCAAGATAAAGATTCTATTCAAATAGCCGTAATTGTTTATGCATTGGCAAAAATTCTTGAAAGAGAAAAGAGCAGAGGAAAACAAATATCTGGAAACATCAATGCGGAAATTGAAAAAGCAATCAACCGATTAATTAACGGTAATGAAGAACTATACAGAAAAGAAATAAATCATGTTTTCAAGCAAATCTACGAAAATGATGAAAAACTTTACATGTATATTCAAAATATTATTGAAAAAGCGAACATTGTAAAAGGAATGAAAGTTTATGAACAGGGAATTTCTATTGCGAGAGTTTCCGAAATTTTAGGAATAAGCCAATGGGATTTGATGAGCTTGGTTGGAAAAACAAGGATTGCGGATGAAGAAGGGATGACACGAGACATAAGTAAGAGGCTTAGTTTTGCAAAAAAACTATTCAAAGTAATATGAGAACCATAGTTTTCGATACAGGACCAATAATAAGTTTAGCAACAAATAACTTACTATGGCTGCTTGGAAATTTAAAGGAAAGATTTGACGGAGATTTTGTAATTCCGAAAGATGTTCAGAAAGAATTAATTGAAGTTCCTCTGGAAATTAAAAGGTTTAAACTTGAAGCCTTACAAGTTAATAGAGAGATAAACAAAGGAAACCTTAAAATCATTGAAGACCCAAGAATTCAGATTTTAGAGCAAGAATTACTTTCATTGGCAAACGGCTGCTTCAAAGCAAAAGGATTTCCAATCAAGATTGTTCAGAAAGGAGAAATGGCGGCTGTTGCTGCCGCAATTGTTCTGAATGCAGATGCAATTGTGATTGATGAAAGAACAACAAGAGAACTAATTGAAGATCCAGAAAGAATAGTACGGCTAATGAGTAATAAGCTCAAAACAAGGATTGAAGCCGATAAAAATTGCTTGGCAAAAATAAAATCTAAAATAGGAAATTTGAAAGTCATACGTTCAATTGAACTTGCCATGGTTGGTTATGAGCTTGGTTGGTTTGATAAATATTTAACTTCAGATAAAGATGCAAGAAAACAGCTGAAAGAAGCAATTTTATGGGGAATTAAGATGAGGGGGGCTTCAATTTCTCAGGAAGAGATTGATAAAATAGTTAGGTTAGAAAAGTAGATAAGTTTTTATATAAACAAACAAACATTAAATAACATGGA
>JBBSYT010000064.1:0-3130 GCA_038045085.1 Nanobdellota archaeon | reverse complement strand
CTCGGATTAACAGAAGATCGAAAGAAAGATCTCGAAGGAATAAAACAACTGTTCTCTGATCCTGAGTTCAGACCAGACATGCTGAAAATTTATCCGTGTTTAGTCATGCCGGGCACTCCATTATATGAAACGTGGAAGCAAGGAAAATATACGCCCATTTCTATAGAAGAAGCCACAGATATTATTGCAGAAGTAAAACGATATGTACCTCCGTACGTGCGTATCCAGCGTATTCAACGTGATATTCCCAGTACAGTCATTGCTTCAGGTCCAATACGAACGAATTTACGGCAGGACGTAGAACGAGTATGCAAACAACGAGGAATTCGCTGTCAATGTATTCGATGTCGTGAACCGATGAATAAAAAAATAAACGCAAGTAATGCAGAAATTATCATGAGAGAATATGAGGCATCCCAAGGAAAAGAGTTTTTTATCAGTTATGAAGATAAAAAAAATAATATTATTTTAGGATTTTGTAGACTACGTTTTCCTTCACAATCATTACGAAAAGAAATAACAGAAAAAACAGCAATCATTCGTGAAGTACATGTCTACGGTCCCGCAGCAAAAATTGGTGGAGAAGGAAAAGTGCAACATAAAGGATTAGGAAAACAACTAATTCAGAAAGCAGAAGAGATAGCACAAAAAGAGAAGAAAGAAAAAATAGTGGTTATTGCAGGTGTGGGCGTTCGCCAGTACTTTATTGAAAAGCTAGGATATCAGAAAGATGGCCCATATGTATCAAAAATACTCTAGAATCCATCTTTTGTGGTTTTACTGGTTTTTAACTATTTCTTCTTAAACTCTACGTTCGGCAGATGTTGAAACTCTTTATCTCCAGTAACAAAATAATAACCATTTTTAATTGAAAAAACATAACCTACGGCATCAAAAAAAGAGATATTTTGTTTTTTATGTTGATACCTAAATTTGATTGCTCTAATTAAAATTTCTCTGTTAATCGGCACAGCATATCGCTCTAATTTTTTTAACCATAACTCTGCTTCGTCTTCGCCATACTCTTTAAGGAGAACTCCATAAAACTCCGCTAATGTGAAGTCATTAATGACAAAGTCGACGTTGAGGTACTGAGCAAATTTTTCATTGCCTAAATAAATCTCTACCAAAGCATAAGTGTCTAAACATCTCTTCACTTCATCCATTTGCTCTCATATTCCTTTCTAAAATCCTCTATCATTTTTTTTGCAGATTTCTTGAATTTTGCTTTCCCAAACATTTCCTTTAGGATATTATTCTTTTTTTCTATTTCTATTACGATCTCCTCTTCAGGCTTTATATTCAATTGTTCAGCAACTTGTACAGGTATGACAATGCCGATTGAATTCCCCCATTTTTTTGTTTTAACTTCTATTGCCATGTATAACTAATAGGTATAACTATTATATAAAACTTTCGTTTTGTGAGAAAAGCTAGGATATGAGAAAGATGGTAATGTGGAATTTTATTTAATAAAAGATTTTCATCAACCATACGATATAAATGTAAAAAAAATAATTGGTGGAATAAAACCACTAAAACAAAACAGAGACGCCGCAGGAATAAGGCATGCTGTAACACTTCTTTCAAGACAACCAGAAAAAACAAGACTATTATTTTATCTAATGGAAGGGTTACCTCACGATTTTGGTTATGATGGGGAATATGCCATTGCCGATACACAGAAAGCAATTATAGAAGCTAAACAAAACGGATGCTTGCCTGTAGTTATTGCTTTCGGAAATGGAATAAATGAAGGAATTAGGTGCCTGGTAGACCATTGTATCTATAGGGAAGTGAGCAATCCGAGAGCAGTTCCAGAATTGTTACCAACTCTTTATAGAAGAATAGCTATTTAGCAGTATTATGATGAGTGTAATCAAAATCAACTAACAAAATTTTAACGAAATCGTTGAAAAATAAAATTATAGAACGAAAGATTTATTCATTCAATTTTGATTCTATGGTTTTGTAATTGATCATTGAATTAGGATTTCTTTTCATCATTTCTGAAGCTGAAACATATCTTATGTTTTTTCCGTCCCTGATTCCATACATTGGAACTTTGTGTGCTTGTCCTTGTTCAATTACTAAATCTGGAATTCTGTCCTGATTTAAATCATCTGCTTGAAGTGTGAGAGTATAAGCCTGTTTAGGGAGCAATGCCCATGTTAGTAAATATGCAGTTCCAGTCATAGATACTCCTGCGCCAATTACAAATCCTATTGCGTATTCTTTGAATCCCATGAAAAATAGAGCAAATTAATACTTTATAAACATTTCGGTCAATTAACTACTTTTAAGATACAACGCCAACCTTTGCGAAAAATAGCTATTTAGACTGATTTCTAAAATAATAGTAACCAATAAGCAAAAATAAACTAAGAATAACATTGATTAAAGTAAAAACAGGAAAATTCTCTTCATACAATCCACAAGCAACACGTTGTGGAAAATTCGGCTCGGGATTTTTAACAATACACGTTTCGTAATCTGTAGAAGATTCAACAAGCAACACACATCCAACACCTTCTTGTTTATACTTAAAGCCATCTCCTAAGCATTCTCCATATAAATTTTCACAGTCCCACTTACAATCCTGATTAGAACGACATCCACCATTAATCCATTCACATATATATCCATTCCACTCAGGCTGAGAAGCTAAATTGCACGTATCATCGCCGCCACTTCCACAACTCTGTGGTGTTTGGTAATCTCCACACGAGGCAATATTCAAGCAGGATTCACACGTTTCACCAGGTCCGTTACCGACAAAATGACACGCTCCAGAACCACCAGCACAAAAATTTTGACAAAGAGTAGCAGTACAGTCAGTATCATCGCAACTTTCACACGTAGGACAGATACCACCTTGAAAAGAAAACTCTACCTGAACGCACTCTTCAAGATTAAGTTGACATTCTCGCGGTTCTCCAGGAGAATAACACTTTAACACCCCTTCTAAATCAATGCCAGGAAGAGAAATATCAACACAACTTTCAATGCCGTCAAAAAATACTTCATCACCTTCCACAACAGCGTTTCCCGGATCGCAATATTCGCCAGGTTCAAGAATACCATTGTTATTACATTGACTCTGAGCATCAACAACAGAAATAAAGAAAAT
>JBBSYT010000063.1:0-2397 GCA_038045085.1 Nanobdellota archaeon | reverse complement strand
ATGGGAAAAACAAAGGTTCAAAGAAAAAAGTCAAGTTTTTACTCCAGAAGAGGTAAAGAATCTCCAAGAATGGCAAGATTTCGGCAAAGTTCACGAATTTACTTGTGGAAATGATCATTGTAAAACTGCTCTTATTCCTACAACACGCGGATGGATATGTTCTTATTGTGACTACACACAAAACTGGGCCCATGACCACTGTAAAAATGGCTCAATCATATCCGCTATGAAAGAAATGGCGCATGATGAACCATCTTCCGAAACAACTGCATTGAAGATTATTTTATCTTATCTTGATTCTGGAATAAATGCTTCCAAATCTGCACCTGATCCTTACGTTACTTTGGTAACATGGGCTATGAATACGAAAGGATTAGCAGCAGAAGTTTTAAAAATAAAAGAAAATAATAAAGAATTAAAAAATGAATTAATAAAAGTTCTGAACGAAGCTTTACATTTTCTTAAAGGCGAAAGTGCGGAAGATCAAGCTTTATCTTCAAAAGAAATAACAAAAATCAAGACTTTTATCATTCAAAATACCTAATATTCCTGGAAGGAAATGGTTAACTTTGGAATTTCAAAAAGTTCCCTTTACAAGATAATAAATTTCAAATATAGTAGGAACATAAGAAAACAACAGGGAGTTAATTCAAATGTCACTAGGTAAAAGAGTTGATAGTTTTACTGAAAAATCATCTCCAGGAAAAATTGATAACAGTTGTTTTCTTGTTAGCTTATGGAGTTGTGGCATTGGTCATAACAGGATATATATTCTGCTCCTAAAACAATATTAAACCTCAAAAAAAGAATAAACAGGATTTAAACCTTTATGTCTGCACAAGCGACACCAAAGACCATTACCATTACAAGATTATATACTGGAGAAATGCTCCTTTCTAAAACAGAAAAACATCCTAACGGTGATTTGACGTTACATAAACCGTTACTCATTATAGTTTCACAGGATCAAGAAACAGGACAAATCCAAGTTGGATTAAATCCGTATCTTATGATGCTGAAGAAAGAAGAAATGACCATCGCTAGGTCTGGTTACCTGTACTCGGAAGATACCGATGAAACAACACAGGCAAATTATAGACGATTGACTGGAGATATTATTGTACCTCCGTCTGGATTAATTTTACCAGGACAATAATCAAAATGGTTGCAATATTCGCTTTTTGTGCTGGATTATATTTTAATCTGCCGATTGAATATTTCATCATAGGATTTATTTGCTTAATGCTTGACGGAGGTTAAAAATGGAAGATTTAGTTTACAGACTTAGAAAGCGTGCTGAAATCCGCAGAAATATTCAAACAAGAAAATCTGTTCAAGAAGGGCAACCAGATAGGATAGCAGATTTATTGGAAGAGGCTGCGAATGAAATTGAAAGCTTTAGAAATATGGATTTAGGTCCATTAGATTAACAAAAGGAATATAAAAATGTCAGAATTTGCAGTAGAAGTGGTAAAAATTGATAATGTTTATAATCATCCAGATGCGGATAGATTAACCATTGTTGAAATTGGTGGTTATAAATGTATTTCAAATAAACTTGAAGATGGATCATGGAGATATCAAAAAGATGATCTGGTTGTTTATATTCCAGAAGCTTCCGTTGTTCCTGAGTGGCTTATGCAGAAAATGGGATTTTGGGATGCTGATAAGAAATGCGGAACATTATCGGGTTCAAGAAAGAATCGCGTAAAAGCTATTCGCCTTCGTGGAATCTTTTCACAAGGAATTTTGTATCCAGTATATAAAGAAAACGAAAATGTTATCAAGATTACAACCGAAGTTGGATTGACCCAATACTGTAAATTGGGCGACAACGTAGCAGAATTTCTCGGCATTCAAAAATGGGAACCAGAAGTTCCTCAATCAATGGCTGGTGTAATTCGTGGTGGTTTATTCGGTCATACAAAAGGTTACGACATTGAAAATCTTCAAAAATACAAACACGTATTTGTTGAAGGAGAACAAGTTGTATTTACCGAAAAACTTCATGGTACTTTGTGTGAAATAGGATTTTCAAATAATTTTCCAGAAGATTCAAAAGAATTTTTGTTTCCAGTTTTTCCAGATGATATCTATGGATACGTTACCTCCAAAGGATTATCCAAGAAAGGAATTTTTCAGTTGAATAAACCAGAAAATTCTGATAACCTATATGTGAAAGCTTACAAGAAATATTTTGAAGAAAAAGCTGGACCAATCGTTGAAAGATTTTTAAGATTAAATAATCTTGATGGAAGACCAGACATAAAATGGTACCTACATATCTTCGGTGAAGTTTATGGAGCTGGAGTTCAAGATTTAGGATATAATGCTAAAGAAGCTGAATTCAGAGTCTTTGACGTATATGTTAAAATCTTTGATCCTGAAAAAGAAAAA
>JBBSYT010000062.1:0-11233 GCA_038045085.1 Nanobdellota archaeon | reverse complement strand
CTGCAAAAATTGTCACGATTATATCTTTTTGAACCGGGAGGATTTAATAATAAAATTTTTCTTCGTTTTGATTCAAGATTGACCAGTTGATTTGTCATAACACGTATAACCCAATCATCGCTTTAAATAACTTATGAATGTTTGTTCTAAACGATGTATTAAAAATAATATGTTGTCTTCATGAAGAATTATAATTAATTCAAGTTACAACTATTTTTATGAACAAATATACATATTTTGCTGTAAAAATATTTGTTTTGCAGTAAAACGAAAGGCTCTGTCATAAATCTATTTTATTTTGCCATCGGTTTGGCTTTTACTATAAACTTTTATTGAACTCACAATCGAGGCAAAGCCTCGCTGTGCCTATCTCGACTTTGTCGAGATTGGGTTTCTCTCTGGAACTCCGAAAAGTTCTGTATTTATAACGTAAAGAAGCCTCACGTAGTGATAACAAAATAGATTCTTAGGACAGAGCCAAAACCAAAGAAACATTTATAAACTGTTTTACTCTCTGTTTTTACAGGGGGATTGTATGAATAAGATACCGCTGACTAGGCCTTTTTTTGATGAAAAAGAGATTAATGAAATCAGAAATGTTCTAGATTCGGGATGGGTTGCCGGACAGGGCCCAGAAAATAAAAAATTGGAAGAAGAATTTTCTAAATATATCGACGTAAATTATTCCGTATGCTGTAGCAATTGCACAGCAGCGCTGCACTTATCATTAATTGCATTAGGTATAAAAAAAGATGATGAGGTTATTGTTCCGGATTACACATTCCCGGCAACAGCTCATGCTGTTCTTTACTGCGGAGCGGTACCAATTTTTGTTGATATAAATAAAAAAACCTATAATATTGACGTTGCTCTAATTGAATCAAAAATAACAAAAAAAACCAAAGCAATAATTCCTGTCCATACATTTGGACAATGCGCCGATATGGACATAATTTTGAAAATAGCAAAAAAACATAATTTAAAAGTAATCGAAGACGCTGCTTGTGCAGTAGGAAGTGAATATAAAGGGAAAAAAGCGGGTAGTATTGGAGATATTGGATGTTTTTCGTTCCATGCAAGAAAAAACATAACATCCGGAGAGGGAGGGATAATAACATCAAATAATAAGGAATTGATTGACAGCATAAGAAGTCTTTCATGTTTTGGAATGGAATCTGCATTTGCAAGAGACAAAAAATTTAAAATACCGAAATTCACAAGATTAGGCTATAACTATAAGTTAAGCGATATTGCGGCAGCAGTTGCCATAATTCAATTGAGAAGATCTGAAGAATATATTGGGAAAAGAAATAAGCTTGCTGAATACTACAACCAAAAACTGAAAGAACTTAAATCTGTTACAATTCCTTTTGTTGAAAAACACAATAAGCATGTTTTCCAAAGCTATATCGTTTTATTAGATAAAAAAATAAATAGAAATGATATAATTTCCAAATTAAATGAAAGAGGAATTCAGACTCAGATAGGAACTTATGCTCTTCACGAACAGCCAATATATAAAAATCTAACAAATTGTGATGAAAAAGAATTTCCGAACACAACATTCGTTTACAATCAAAGTCTTGCACTTCCCCTGTATTATGAAATGAAACTTGATGATATAGATAAAGTTGTTTTAGCGCTGAAAGAGGTACTGCATGAGTAATATCTTGATAACTGGCGGAAGCGGATTCATAGGAGGCCATCTGACAAGAATGCTTGTTAAACTGGGAAACAACGTTACAGTTTTTGATAATTTATTTCGCTCTGATACCAATTCCATTAAAGATTTAGTTGAATCTAAAAAAATTAAATTTATTAAAGGAGATGTCAGAGATGAGGAAGCAGTCGATAGTGCGGCAGAAGGAATGGACTATATTTTCCATTTGGCAGCCGTATGTATAAATTATAGCGTAAAATTTCCAAAAAAATCTATTGAAATAAATCTAATTGGATCAGAGAATGTTTTCAGAGCTGCACTTAAACATAAAGTTAAAAGAGTTATTTTTTCTTCATCTGCTTCAGTATATGGAGATCCAAAAATTCTTCCGATGAAAGAGAATGGAGAATTAAATCCCATAACACCTTACTGTCTTGCAAAACTAGCGAGTGAACAGCTTTTGAAATTTTATGGAAGATCTGGATTAAAATATAATATATTAAGATACTTTAACGTTTATGGAATTGGACAAAAAGCGGATGCATATTACACATCAGTAATCAGTTTATTCATCAAAAGAATCCTGAGCAGCCAAGCGCCGGTAATAGACGGCGAAGGAAAACAATCAATGGATTTTGTAAATGTAAAGGACATCGTGCAGGCGAATGTTCTTGCAATGAATTCAAAAACCGAAAACGAAATATATAATGTTGGTACTGGAATTTCAACTACGATTGCTGATTTGGCAGACATTTTAATTAAAAGTTTAAAAGTTAATGTTAAACCAGAATTCAACAAAAGAGACGTTATCGTATCGGAAAGAAGAGCGGACATAAGTAAAATACAAAAAATATTGGGATTTAAAGTCACGGTAAATGCGAGAGATGGACTTTCGGAAGTTGCAAAAGACATAGCTGAAAATCTGGAGAAATATTAGCATAATGGAAAATAAAAAAGTAAAATATCATGAAACAACATGGATTGTCGGAAATCCTATGATTGGAAAAGGTACTTGGATAGGTGCGTTCACAGTTATTGACGGCAGCGGCGGACTTGAGATTGGAAAGGAATGTGACATAAGCAGCGGGGTTCATATTTATACACATAGTACGGCGAAAAGATGCGTTTCTGGAAAAAAATTTGATAAGAATGGCTCAATAGATAGGAGTTTGATTGAAAAAAAGCCGGTTAAAATAGGCAATAATACTTTCATCGGAGCCAACTCAACGATATTGATGGGGGTCACAATTGGAAAACATTCAATAATTGGTGCCGGCTCTGTTGTTATAAAAAATATTCCGGATTATTCTGTTGCTGCCGGGACTCCAGCCAAAGTAATTGGGAAAATAATAATCAACAAAAATAGTACTGAGATAAAAATGAACAAGTAAAATCAATGTTAATAAAAATAAAATGACAAATATAGCGGTTATCGGTGTTGGAGTGATGGGAACTAATCATGCAAGAGTTCTTTCATGTATGAAAAATGTTAATTTTACTGCGATATCAGATATAGATGAAACCAAACTAAATATTGCTGGAAATCAATTCAACATCGCTAAAAAATACAAAGACCATAAAGAATTGCTTAAAAATGAAAAACTTGACGGAGTTATCATTGCTGTCCCGGCCACACACCACAAAAAAGTTGTTTTTGACTGCATTAATGCGGGAGTTAATGTTTTGCTTGAAAAACCCATTTCTCACGATATTATAGAGGCTCAAGAAATAATCGATATAGCAAAAAAGAAAGATATAATTCTTCTAATCGGTCATATTGAAAGGTTCAATCCTGTCGTTGCAAAAATGAAGGAATTCATTCAGGCAGGAAATCTTGGGGACATTTATTTAGTGAACAGCACAAGAATTGGCCCATATCCAAAAAGGCTTTATGGCCTTCAGGAAGGTGTTTTGATTGATATTTCTATTCATGACATTGACATAATAAGATATCTTGTTGGTGAAATAAATCAAGTTTACTCTCAGCTGTTATTTTCAGGAAATCAGGAAATATATGCAAAAAACTTATTTAGAATAGGTAAAACTGCAGTAGGGTCTTCGGAATTTAGCTGGATTTCGCCCAAACGACTTAGAACAATTGAAATATATGGCTTAAAAGGCATGTTAACTGCAGATTACTTTAATCAAAAACTCACATTCTATGAGAATAATGATGCCGAGGTGGAAAGAAGTTTGGAAAAAGGAAGTATAAGCGCAGGAAAGATTATTGAGATTCCCGTTATAAAACAAGAACCACTCATTATTGAGCTTAATCATTTCATTGAATGCATAAAAACAAAAAGGAAGCCTCTTGTGAATCCTAAAGATGCAAAAAGAGCGTTAGAAATTGCAATTGCGATATTAAAATCAGACAAAGAAAATATGCCAGTTAATATTTGAATCCAAGCATCTTCTTAATTTGATATAATCTAAGCAAAATTGAATATTTTACGGTTATTTTAAAGAAAAAATATATTTCTTTAAAGATTCTAACTTTTGACTCGTCACTTGCCCGCTTTATTTTTATGCATACAGGAATCTCTTTTACTCTAAGATTACTTGTTAATGCATAGTAAAGCATCTCCACCTGCCAGCTAGGATCATCTCTTTTGCATTTCCTGCTTATTTTCTGAGCCCAATTTCGCCTGAACACCTTTATCGTTCCGACTTCTGTAAAATTCCATGAAAAGAAAATTCTTATGAAATAAGAGAACCCTATGCTAAGAAATCTTCGAGCTAGATTTGAACCTCTGACTTGAGATTTGATCAGATATCTTGAACCACTTATAAAATCATAAGCTTTTAATGCAGAAATTGCCTGTTCAATAAACTGATTTAAAACTTCTCCATCTGCGGCAATAAATGTTATAATATCTTTTTTTGCCCTCCTAATTCCCTCTCGCAATGCTAATCCCATTCCTTTACCTTTTATTGCAAAATATCTAATTTCTTTGTATTTCTTAGAAAGTTCATTAGCAATCTTTTCTGTATTGTCCGTACTTCCGTTTACACAGATAATTATTTCAAATTCACTTATCAGATTTTTATGTTTTAAAGAATCGAGGTAAGTCTTTAGTTCAAGAGTCGTAATACTAATTACATTTTCTTCATTATATGCTGGGATTAAAACAGTTATACTTTCTTTTGACATATTACGACTATAAATTTAGGCGTAACATTTATATATGTTGCTATGCGATTAAGTCATCTAATGAGGCGCAGAAAAACACCATGAAATTTTATCTAAATTCTAAAAAAAGAATTTTGTTTGTTCACCCCATTTTTAGCGTTTATGGCGGAGCCGAAAAATTAATGCTTGATTTATTTAGGAGAACCAAAAAAGAGTTTGAATCTAAGATGTATACTTTGTTTTACGCAGACTGCCTGAAAAAAGAAACTGATGTTCATTGGGCTACAAAAAAAATTCCTTTTTTAAGCGATATTTTTGGATTCAAAACAAATCCATTTAGTTATGTCTACATTAAAAAATTAGCGAAAATGATTGCGGAAGATTACAAAAAAGACGACATTATTTTTATAACAAATGTTCCGGCATCTCTTATCCTTTATGAAGCTGTAAAAATAAATCCAAAAATTAAAAATGGGAAAAACATTTTTCTTTCATTTGAACCGGATAGAATATTATATCACAAAGAAATCAAGAAGGCAGGCTGTCTTCCGGAAGATCTCGATACGTTGAAATTTAAATTATCAAGTCCTTTGTTTTTTAATTGGAGAAGAAAAGATTACTTTGCAGTTGAAAACTACATAAGAGAAGTATTCACGCTCAGTGATTATGTTACAGAACAAACAAAAGTAGTTTATAAAAATAAAAAAGTTAGAAAAGCAACTGAAATGTATGTTGATCTTGATAATTTTAAGATAAAATCGAAATCAGACTCCAGAGAAAGAATAGAAAAACACTTCAAACTCGGACTGAAAAGTTCTGATGTAATTATTCTTTCACAATCAAGAATTGAAAAAAGCAAAGGGATTCTGGAGCTTGTTGAAGCGATAAAAAAAATAAATGAAGAAGGAGGTTATGAAAATCTAAAATTTCTTATTGGGGGGAGAGGAAATTTGATGGATGAATTGAAAAAAGAGACAAAAAACATGAAGAATGTTTATATTCTCGGATTCATACCTAATGAACTTCTGCATCACCTATATGGGGCGGCAGATATTTTTGCTGCGCTGCCAAAAAAAGAAACAGGTGGACCATTAACACTGCTTGAAGGAATGTATGCGCAGGCAATTGTTATAAGTAGTAATGAGGGGGGGCCCCCAGAATTGATTAGAAATGGAGTAACTGGGTATTTAGTGGATTCAAATAATATCAAAGATATATCTGAAAAAATTAAAAAAGCTTATTTGATGAAAACGAAGAACAATAACGAGTATAAAAGAATAACAAGATTGTCAAAAGAGGAAGTAGTTAAGAAGTTTTCATTTGAGAGCTTTTACAAAATATTAATAAGCAACATTCTCAAAGTATAACGGCCTAGTTAATTCATATTGGGAATTTAGAAAGATTAATAAAGCACAGAATAGTTTAATAAAATGGGTTAAGAAAATAATGAGATTCAAAAAGGTTGCATTTATTGTCCCGCCATTTGACGGAAGAAATCAGGATAATCGTGGGCTTCTTTTAGGAGTTGGTTATATCTCACAATATCTTTTCGATAATAAAATCCCGAACAAAATAATAGATATGAGATTTGGATATACTGTTCCGGAAATAAAACAAAAAATTAAAGAATTCAAACCGGACTTGGTGGCGGTTCTTGTTTTCACGAATGGACATAGGCAAACATATGATGTTATCGAAGCTATAAAAAGTGATAAATACAAAACCGTTTTAGGCGGGTATCATGTTTCAACGATAAAATCCAAAATATTAGAAGAAACGTCTGCAGATTTTGCGATTAAGGTGGAAGGAGAAGAACCGATGTTAGAATTATGTAAAGGAGTTCCCTTCGAAAAAATCCTCAACTTAATTTATAGAAGAAATGGAAAGATAATTGAAAACCCAACTCGAGGGCCTGTTCTTGACCTAGATAGAATTAGCTTTCCAAAATACGAAGGGTTTGAATTTGAAAAATACGATCATTTAATTCCAATTTGTTCTTCGAGAGGATGCCCATATTTATGTACATTCTGTACAACGGCTACGACTGCAGGAAGACGGTTTAGATTTAGAAGTCCTGAAAATGTTATTTCTGAACTAAAAATGTGGTACGATAAGGGATTTAGAAATTACTGTTTCATTGATGATAATTTTACATTGATAAAAAGCAGGGTTATTGAAATATGCAAGCTCATAGAAAAGAATAAACTAACGGGACTAAAGATTAGGTGCGCAGGAATCCGTGCAGACAAAATTGACAGAGAAGTTTTAACATATATGAAAAAAATCGGAATAGATCAAATCGGAATGGGCGTTGAAGTTGGAAACGATAAGATGCTCAAAATAATAAAAAAAGGAGAATCTCTTGCAGATATAGAAAAAGCAATAAGAGAAATACTAAGATTAAAATTCGACCTTCAACTTTATTTTGTAATTGGAAATCAATATGAAACTGCAAAGGATGTTGAAGATAGCTTTAATTTGGCCTTAAAATACCCAATTTCAGATGTTCACTTCTATAACCCATTGCCATTTCCTGGCTCCGAATTATTTGATTATGTATCAAAAAACAATTACTTCATTGAAGATTTTGATACATATGTAAATGAATATTGTCATTTTTCAACAAAACCTGTATTTGAAACGCCAGAACTTTCCGCAAAGGAACGCACTAAATTACTGAAAAAATCAAAAAAAATAGAAAAAATAATACTCAGAAGATATTTTGCTAGAAAAATGAAACCGAGTTTGGGAATTTTTGCAACACCTGCTTCATTTGTTTTCATGTTTGAACCAGTTAGGTGGTCAATAAATACATTCTTTAAACACCCAGTTGGAAAAGCAATAGTGAAGAAATCGATGGAAATTCTGGGCTGGGACATCCATTATTATTAAAAATGGATTCGGACAATTTTCATTTACCTTCCATTAGGTCTACCGAAGGCTCAAAACTGCCATTTTGAAGCCCCAGAATAAAGATTAAAGTTCCGGAAGCTTTAAAAATAAAATAAGAGTTAATTAATGCATGCTAAAAACGACATGTAGGTTATGTAAAAGTAAGGACCTAAAGACATATCTAGATTTGGGGTTTCACCCACATTCAGATCACTTTCTCTCGAAGGAGGAATTAAACAAAGAAGAAGTTTTCTACCCCTTAAGAGTTCAAATATGCTTAACTTGTGGATTTCACCAGCTAGATTTCGTAGTTCCGCCGAAAGATTTGTATCAAGGGGAGTATATGTACGAATCATCGATAACTGAAACTGGGAAAAAACACTATTTTTCTATGGCAAATGCTGTTTGTGAAAAACTCAAACTTCCCAAGAATTCATTAGTGATTGATGTCGGCAGCAACGTTGGCGTATTGCTTGAGGGATTTAAAGAACAAGGAATGAAAATATTGGGGGTAGACCCTGCTCCAATCCCTACGAAAATTGCAAATGAAAGGGGAATTGAAACTATTTGTGACTTGTTCACAACAAAACTTGCAAAACAAATTGCGAAAGAAAAAGGTAAGGCTTCAATAATAACTGGAACTAATGTTTTTGCACATATTGATGATTTAGATGATGTTATGAATGCTGCAAAAGAATTGCTTGATGAACAAGGAGTATTTATTTTTGAATCGCCATACCTTGTTGAATTAATAGACAATTTGGAATATGATACGATATATCATCAACACCTTTCGTATTTATCTATAAAACCGTTGATTCCATTCTTCAAAAAATTTGGGCTCGAAATATTCGATGTATTCATGTCAAAAATACATGGCGGTTCATTCAGAGTATTCATTGGAAGAATTGGAAAACATCAAGTGCAACCAATAGTTTCTGAACTTGTTAAACTAGAAAATGAAAAAGAAACTTATTCTATTAAACGACTTGAAAAATTTGCCAAAGATATACAAAACCACAGATTTGAGCTTATGTCTATGCTAATTTCATTGAAAAAAGAAGGCAAAAAATTGGCAGGAATAGGTGCTCCCGCGAAGGGGAATACGTTGCTAAACTACTGTGGCATAAACGAGAACATATTCGAATATTTAACCGAAAAATCAAAATTAAAGCAGGGCAGATTCAGTCCCGGGATGCATATTCCAATCAAATCGGATGACGAATTATTAAATACTAACCCAGACTATGGTTTAATACTTTCTTGGAATTTTGCAGACGAAATTATGAAAAATTTAGAAGAATTTAAGAAAAATGGGGGGAAATTCATAATACCTATTCCAAATCCAAGAATAGTGTAAGGAGGAAAAATGAAAAAAATAGAAGTTAAACCGCAATTCACCGATGAACGAGGAGAAATAATGGATTTGCTTGAAAAAGAAACCATTGATGCAATAACGGTAATAACGTTTACAAAAGGAGCAGTTAGAGCAAATCATTTTCATAAAAAAACAACACAATGGAATTATTTAATTTCTGGAAAAGTACTAATCAAAGGTCAAAAACAAGGAGAAAAAGCAGAAGAACTAATAATGAAACCTGGGGATTTTGTTGTTTCTGAAACAAATGAAGCTCATGCATTAAAAGCACTTGAAAAATCTACGTTAATGGTGTTCACAAAAGGCCCTCGCGGAGGAAAGGAATACGAATCAGATACATTTAGACTTGAAAAACCGCTAATTCCGAGAGATGACTAAATGATTCCCGTATTTGAACCCGTCCTTGGAAAAAAGGAAATTGAATATGTCAACGATTGTTTAAATACGAACTGGATTTCTTTTGGTGGAAAATATAATAAAAAGTTTGAAGAAGAATTCGCGAAATATTGCGGAGTAAAATACGGGATTGCTACGACAAATGGAACAACCGCATTACACTTAGCACTTCTTGCATTAAAAATAGGAAAAGGTGATGAAGTAATTATAAATGATTTTACAATGGCTTCTCCTGCTTTTGCCGTTGAATATGTTGGAGCGAAACCAATTTTTGTTGATGCAGATAGAAAAACTTGGAACATTGACGTTAATAAAATTGAAATAAAAATAACTAAAAAAACAAAGGCAATAATTGTTGTTCATATTTATGGACATCCGTGCGATATGGATCCAATTATGAAAATTGCAAAAAAACATAACTTAAAAGTCATTGAAGACTGTGCAGAAGCGCACGGAGCAGAATATAAAGGGAAAAGGGTTGGTTCCTTTGGAGATGTTTCAGCATTCAGTTTTTATGCAAATAAAATAATCACAACAGGAGAAGGCGGCATGATTGTAACAAATGATGCTAAACTTGCTGAAAGGGCAAGATGGCTTCATAGTTTGGCATTTGATAAAGAAAGAAAACACATTCATGAAGAAATCGGTTATAATTTTAGAATGAGTAATATAACTGCTGCGATTGGTCTCGGACAACTTGAAAGAATTGACGAAACTATTGAAAAAAAGAGATGGATTGCAAAAACATATAACAAATATTTGAAAAACATTAAGGGAATAACAACTCCTGTTGAAGAAAAATATGCGAAGAATGTTTATTGGATGTACGGCATTGTTATTGAGAATGAATTTGGCACACCGAGAGATGAACTAAAAAAGAAGCTATTTGAAGCAGGAATAGACACGAGATATTTCTTCTGGCCCATGCATGCTGAGCCTTGTTTTAAACAACATAAGTATAATCCAAAGGACTACCCTGTTTCTACTGAACTATCTAAGAAGGGGCTATATCTGCCCTCAGGACTGAATCTAACTGAAGAACAAATCAAAACTATATGCAAAAAGATAGAAGAAGTCCAAAGTAAAAAATAAATAAGAATAATTATCTATCAACTTCGGTATGTCTTAATGCTTCTTCCCAGCCCGATGCATTTGGTGCATCCCAATTTAATGGTTTTTCCTGCCAGCGTTTTAGATCTTCTTCAACCATTTCTTTAACAAGTTGACTAAATGGTGTTTTAAGTTTCCATCCGAGTTTAGTCTTTGCTTTTGTATTATTTCCTTGTAAAAGATTTACTTCAGAAGGTCTTAAGAATTGAGAATCTGATTTAACGTATTTTTTATAATCTAATCCGACAACCTTGAATGCTTCATCGACAAATTCTCTAACTGTCCTCGTTTCTCCCGAAGCTATGACATAATCCTCTGGTTTATCTTGTTGTAACATAAGCCACATTGCTTCAACATAGTCCTGAGCATGACCCCAGTCTCGTTTTGCATCGAGATTCCCCAAAACTAATTTTTTTTGTAATCCTAATTTAATTCGTGCAACCGCATTTGTTATTTTTCTAGAAACAAACTCCAAACCCCTTAATGGAGATTCATGATTAAATAAAATCCCCGAACAGGCAAACAATCCATATGCTTCTCTGTAATTTTGAACTGTATGATGGGCGAACGTTTTCGCTGATGCGTAAGGACTTCGTGGATGGAAAGGAGTATTTTCATCTTGAGGAATATTTTTTCCAACTTCCCCATACATTTCTGAAGTTGAAGC
>JBBSYT010000061.1:3644-7139 GCA_038045085.1 Nanobdellota archaeon | reverse complement strand
TTAAACAATGAGAAATACAATTCAAATATGCCACTAACAAATATAAAAGGAATTGCATATAAAGTAAATGATAAAGTAATATTAGAAAAAAGAGAATTAATAAAGGATTTAGACAAGCTTCCTTATCCAGCATACGATCTTATTGATGTCAACGAGTATTTAAAAAAGAAATTAGTTTATACAACAGAAATTATTCCAACAAGAGTGATGCCAATCCTAACCAGTCGTGGATGTCCGTTTAATTGTGTGTTTTGCGCAATAAAGAAACATATGGGACAGCAATGGAGACCGCATTCACCGGAGTATGTAATCAATCATATAAAATATTTAATGGACAATTTTGGAATAAAAAAAATCCACATCCTAGACGATAACTTTTCTGCCGACAATGAAAGATGCAAGAAGATACTTGACGGTATTACACCCTTTAAACTAAAATGGGATGATCCAAGCGGAATGAGAGCAGATATGTTAAATTATGATTTATTAAAGAAAATGAAAGAATCTGGGAATACTGATATTCAAATAGCAATAGAATCTGGAAATCAAAAAGTGTTAAACAATATAATAAAAAAGAATACTTCATTAAAAAAGATTGAAGAAGTGGTAAAAGACTGTAAAAAATTAAATATTAAGTTAAGTGCTTTTTATATCATAGGATTCCCCGGAGAAACAATAAAAACAATGAAACAAACAATAGACTATGCAATTCGCCTATTAAAAGACTATAACGTTTCTCCGTGCCTATATGTAGCGAATCCGATATTTGGAACTGACTTGTACAAGACTTGTGAAGATAATGGGTATATAAAAAAAGGACTGACTGAAAAAGATTTGGCTTCCGGAATGTCAATAAATGGAACTCATCTAATTTCAACTAAAGAGTTCAATAGCGGGGATATAGACAAATTAGTTCAATACTATCAATATCAATTTAACAGACAGTATCATTTTCAGCACCCCATAATGTCCATAAGAACATTTGTTTCTTTATTTAAGCAACATCCGCTCACTACATTAGAGAAAACTTTTAATGTTATAGTTAATAAAAAAGTTGAACTAATTAAAGTTAAGTCTTAATTTTTTACTTATCGTCGCATATTTAAAATGAAAATAGCACTACTAACACAAGGATTTAGAACTTTCGCACCGGAAGCGTCAAATATAACTTTGATGACTTTGGCGGAAGAGCTTTCTAAAAAAAAACATGAAGTTGTAATATTCTGCAATCAAATTCTTGAACAGCCATTAATTGAAAAAATCGGAGGATATAAAGTTATAAGACAGAAATCTGATTACAACAAGAGGTTTAAATCAGTCATCCAGTTGTTTAGTTTTTCAAAAATAATCAAAAAAGAAGTTGAGCAGTCTGGAAAAGAATTTGATGTAATTCATAATTTTAGTGCATCTCCGATACTTGCTATCAGAGCAATACTCGCAAAAAAATATTCAAAAAATGCGAAATTAATACAAACAATACGTTCAAGAACTAGCTATCCTTTTACGTACTTGTTCACAGGATTGCTTAATTTCTTCGATTTTGTTACTGTGCCAACTAATGATTTGAAAAAACAGTTGAATAGATTCGGATTAAAAAGCAATAGAATTAAAATAATTCCATCATATACTGATACTGAAAAATTTAAACCCAGGAATAAAGCGACATTAAAAAGAAAACATGGATTTAAAAATAAAAAAATAATTCTTTATTATGGTCATATGTCTGAGGCAAAGGGAGTTTCATATTTGATTAACGCCATTGAACTTATCAAGAATGAAAATTTTATTGCACTATTTGTTACTGGTTCAGGAGAAAACTTCATAAAACCGTATGAAGAGCTCATTAAAAAGAAAGATTTACAAAATAAAATAAAAATAATTAAAACTCCAGTTAAAAAAACGAAAAATATCGAAGAGTACGTAGCGATGGCAGATGTTGCCGTTTTCCCTTATCCGAATTTAATTTCCACGGAAGCGCAACCATCCTGCATTCTAGAAAGTATGGCATCTAAAACTACAGTCATAACATCTAACCTTCCTGAATTAAGAGAATTTCTAACTGAAAAAGAAGTTATTTTTGCATCACCAAAAAATGGCAAAGATTTAGCAAAAAAAATAAAAGAAGTAATTAAAAACAATACCAATCCAAAGATAACTGAACGTGCGTACAAAAAGGCGCTCGAATTTGATTATAAGAAGGTAATACGCGGATATATAGACATCTATTCTGAATAGGCTCTGTCCCAAGTCTCTTAGTTGTGCCATCGCCCGACAACTAGACGTGCGAGTTGCTTACTCAGCAAGCATCGGCTCAGTTCTATGTGCTATTATTTACTGCATTTTCCTATCTGGAACGCAATCTCGACATAGTCGAGCTGCGCCCAATCTCGATAAAATCGAGATGGGCCCATTTTTGCTTTGAAAAAATTGGACATAGCGAACCTTTGGTTCGATTGTGCCTCGGAAAATGCCGTATATGTATTATGATAGAATTTCACATATTGGTGGCACAAACGACTTTTGGGACAGAGCCTTCTGAATAATAACCTTTAAATAAGAGATTAATGACAAAAACGTGATGACAAAAATAGCATTATTGACGCCCAATTTGATGGGTATGCAGAATGGAATAAACAGGATACAACCTTCTCTAGGAGTTGGTTATCTGGCAGGAGTTTTAAGACAAAGAGGACACGAAGTCTTTGTAAGAGATACTGCGCTTGAAGATTACAATAGAATGATTCCTAATTCTGATGGAAAAACTGTAACAATAGGAGAATCGGAAGAAAAAACAGCTGATTGGCTGTCTAAAGTTAACCCCGACTATGTTGGTATTTCTGTCCTTTTCTCAAATCTCGCGGCACATGCACATGAAATTGCTGCAATATCTAAAAAAATAGTGCCAAAAGCCAAAGTAATACTAGGCGGGAATCACGTAACTAATTCAGCTTTAGATTTTAACTATTTCGCATCCAAAGGAAAAACTGCAAAACTGGACGCAATTCAGGATCCTAATGTTGATTTTGCAATGAGAGGGGAGGTTGATTTTGATCTGGCCGATTTAGTGGATGCTTTATCTCATGGAAGAAATCCGTACGAAACCCATGGACTTATATACAAAACAAAAAATGGAGAAATCAAAATAAATGAAACTTCAGGAAGACTAAAAAACATGGACGATCTCCCATTCCCCGCAAGAGATTTAATGAACATGGAAGGATACTTCAATATTGGAAGATTTCATTCTGCAAATCCGAGATCGAATAGAGTTGGAAGTGTTATGGCGAGCAGAGGATGTCCTGAACACTGTTCGTTCTGCACCACACCGGAAACATGGGGCAATGTAGTTAGATGGAGAAGCCCAGAAAATGTTGCAGAAGAAATCAAAGGTCTTAAGGAAAACTTTAAAGTTGGGGAGATTCATTTTGAGGACGATACACTTACCGCAAATAGTGTTAATCTCGAAAAATTATGCGGATTAATTGAACCATTTGG
>JBBSYT010000061.1:0-3634 GCA_038045085.1 Nanobdellota archaeon | reverse complement strand
CTAAGTTGGTGTACTCCGAACGGAACAAAAGTAAACTATCACTCTAAAAATCCGAAAAAACAATACCAATTATTCAAGAAGATGAAAGATAGCGGATGTTATCAGATTACATTTGCCATAGAAAGCGGGGTACAGAGAGTTTTGGATCACGTAATTAAAAAAGGACTTCCTCTTGAAACAGTGCTGCCAACAATTGAGAGAGCAAAAAAAGCGGGGTTGTTTGTTCACACATTTTGGGTGGTTGGAAACGTCGGAGAGACTAAAGAAGAGATGGAAAAAAGTATCGAATTTGCAGATAGATGCGGTGCTGACAGTTATTCTATAAGCATATTGAGTCCGTTACCAGGAACTCACCAGTATAGAGAATCTGTTGAAAAAAATCTTTGGTGGACAGGAGAGCTCGATCCCAAAGACATAATTTATAGAAAATCCCTCATAAAAGTAGATGGATTTGACAATTCTGAAAAATTTGAAGCATGGGTAAATGAAAAGAATCACAAACTGAACTCAAGACTTAAAACATCCAATCCAGAAAGATTCGAACAGATATATGGGCCAAACAGCGGCGCTAGACTTCTTGTAAAACAAACTTAGTCATTTAAAAATCCGATAACGTCTTGTTTTGTTATTAATCTTGGATTGTTAACAAGCCTTTCGCTATTTATTTCGTTTAGTAATTCTTCACTTGGTTTTATACCTAGCTGTCCCATATTAGTTTCCAAGCCAATTTTACTCATTAACGAGTTAATTTTATCTTCAGCTTGTTTGGCGTCTTTGACTCCCAGCAAAGTACATAACTCTGAGATTGAGTTTCTAACATACTTAGCCCCTCTTTTGTCGGTAACATCTTTGTCTGTAACTCCTGAATTATATGCAAATATCTTTCCCAATGTTAATCCAACAGCGTGACCGTGTGAAATTCCGTATCTCATAGTAAGCGGATATGATATTGCGTGAGGTGCTGTTGTTTTTGTAATGTTTATTGCTTTTCCTACAAGATGTGAGCCGGTCATTATGGCTATTCTATTTGATTTATTGGGTGCATTTACTGCATTTTCTAAATTCTTAACTATCAGCTTTATTGCTTTTCTAGAGTATGATTTTGATTGTATTGTTGAATTTATGCACCAGAATGATTCTACAGCTTGTGCTAAAGCATCCATTCCACTTGAGGCTGTTACTTTCTTTGGAAGACTCATAGTTAATTTAGAATCTGAGATTGAATAATTCGGAAGAATACTTGAATCTGCCAAAGAATACTTTATCCCATTAACATAAACTACTGTAAAATGAGTTGCTTCACTTCCTGAGCCTGCTGTTGTCGGTATAGCAACAAAGATTCTTCCTCTTTTGCTTATTTTTCTTTTTCCCACTATGTAATCTAATGGTTTTCCGCTTTGAGATGAAAGAGAGTTTGCTATTTTTGCTGAATCGATGATTGATCCGCCACCTACTGCGACTACAAAATCATAATCATCTTTAACTAAAACACCTATGGCCTCTTGAACATTCTCCAGCCTTGGATTTTCTTCAAAACCACTATACCTAACGAATTTATATCCTGAGAGTATTTTGTTTAAAGTTATATCTGCACCTGAACGCTCGAATGATTTATTGCCTGTTGCTAAGAATATATGCTTGGGCTTATGTTTCTTTAGAATGCTTGCCAACTTATTCAAACTTCCGTATCCGGAATATTCTATTTGTTTCATTTCGACAAGAAGTCCATAAAGTCTTTTTTATTCTGCAATGGAGTTGTAGCTGGACGTCCTAGGTCTTTTCTTGATCCTTTATTTACTCTTACTTCCAAAAGAACAGGTCCATTTAAAGAATTCATTTCTTTTAATTTATCTTTTAATTCTCCTGCTGTTTCTACTGTAAATACATCTGCATATCCGCATGCTTTTACAATGGAAGGCACATCTATATTGAATCCTGCAGTTGGTTGGCCACCTACGGAATCGTGCGCTCCGTTGTTTATTACAATATGCTTGAAATTCTTTGGTTTTTGACTTCCAATTATTGCCAATGCACCCATGTGCATTATTAATGCGCCATCTCCATCTAAGCAGTAAACATTTTGTTTTGGCTTTGACAAAGCAATTCCTAGTGCAATTTGAGATGAATGTCCCATACTTCCAACTGTTAAAAAGTCTTTGTTATGTCCTTGTTTCGAATTTTCTCTATATTCAAATAATTCTCTTGAAGTCATTCCTGTGGTTGAAACGAGCACATCTTTAGAAGTTAAACCATCTACTACAAGTTTTATTGCGTCTTCTCTCGATAAACAATAATTTGTTTTCACTTTGTTTTGTAATTCATAATGCTGGAATGTTCCTTTTTTGATAACTAATGCGTATGGTGTATTTTTTTTATACATCATATCTATCGCTGTTTCGAGGTTTTTTTTAAAGTTTTTCGTTGAATCTGAGAAAATTTCATAAGGAATATTTAATGAATCTAGCAAATTCAAAGTTATTTTCCCTTGTTTGATGTGCTGTGGTTCATCTTTGGTTCCCGGTTCGCCCCTCCAACCAATTAGCAAAAGCATAGGTAGGCCATATACCTCAGGATCTGCTAAGGACACCAGCGGATTAATGGCGTTCCCTATCCCGGAATTCTGCATATATACCAAACCAGGTTTTCTTGTTGCAAGATAGTGTCCAGCCGCTAAAGCAATTGCGTTACCTTCATTTGCTGCGATGATGTGGCGTTTAATGTTCGTATGATCGAGTACATAAGAACAAAAATCTTTTAATAAAGAATCAGGAACTCCAGTAAAAAACTTTATGTTTGATCTCACTAACTCATCATAAAAACTTTTTGGAGAAATCATTATTTCCCTCGAGGAATCAACTCTAAAATATCTTTCACAGGCATGCAAAACTTATCCGCTTCTTTAGATCTTCCGTGAGTGAGAATCGATTTTGCAGTTTTAATCATTGCAGGATAAGCGCTCCTCAATAGATGATTTGCATAAATAACCATATTGACTCCGACATCGGCAAGTTTTTCTTCTTTTACTGAATTATACGTTGTTGGAACAACCACTAATGGGACTTTATTTGGAAACTTAGAGTATTTTTTACAAAAAGAAAAGATTTGAGAAGGGTTTTTACTCTTATCATGTATCAAAATAGAATCGGCTCCTGCAGAGATATATGCTTGTGCCCTTTGAAGTGTATCATCTAAATCGGAGTTTACGATTAAACTTTCAATCCTTGCAATAATCATAAAATCGTCTGTTACTTGTACTTTCTTTCCGGCTAGAATTTTTGCAGAAAAATTTTCGGGAGTATCAAGAACGTGTTCGAGGCTATTTTCTTGTAAAGAATTTCTTTTTTGACCTGTTTTATCTTCGATTACAACAGCGGAAACCCCGTGCCTTTCTAAAGTTCTAACCATGGAGGTGAAATATTCAGATAATCCGCCGTTATCTCCATCGACAATAATTGGTTTTGTTGTAACATCGAGAACTTGGTTTATTGTGTATAGTCTTGAAGTAAAATCAACAACACCAGAATCGGGCCTTCCTTTTATTGCTGAATCAGTTAAACTACTAATCCAAGAAGCATCGAATTCTTCTCTTTTTCCATTATTGTCAACATAAGCATTTTCTACGATTAATCCAGTC
>JBBSYT010000060.1:292-9818 GCA_038045085.1 Nanobdellota archaeon | reverse complement strand
TGCCTGATGTGCTAATCCATGAAATCCGTGTCTTTGAATGTTATATTTTTTTGTTAAATTAAACGGAATTGCATATAGTTTGGCAATTTCGGGCATTGAATTGTGAAATACTGTGTCAAAACAAGCAATATGAACTGCTTTTGTGTTTTTCACGAAGAATTCGATCAATTTAATTGTTTGAGGCATATGATTTGGATTCAATTCAATTGTTTTTCTTAATTCTTTAAGAACTTCTTTGTTGATTACGCAGTGTTCTTTGCATTTTCCGGAATAAACAACACGATATGCAATTTTACCTATTTTTTTACCTCCTATTTTAATTATTTTGGCTAATATTTCTTTTCCAACTTGTTCTATTGGTTTGTTCAATTCAATCTTTCTTTTCAAATAAACAGAATTGTTTTCATAGAGACAATATTTAACATTAGAACTTCCTGGATTAATAATTAAAACATTCATAGTTATACTCCAATCAGCAGAACAACAAATATTCCTGCCGTGTTTAATAAATAAGAGAGAGTCATAAACATTTTTGTTGAAACCATTTTCGAACTAGCAAGCATAGCTATGCCAATTTCATCTGGTAAAGGAGAACCAACAATAAACCAGCCAACTACGTGGACAATCTTTTTTTTGATAATAATAGGAAGATTTTTCCCAATAAACCATACCATTCTTTCCTTAGAGAGACTTGCTATCTCGTTTGCAAAGGAATGCCGTATAAACTTAAAAATTAGTAAATCGCTAAGTAAAGCACCAATTCCTGCAATCAATCCAGCAATTAAAATATTTTGAGTTTTTGCAAACACTATAAGCAAAGCAACAGAAAAAGCGGCCCCGAAACTAAATGAATATAGCATTCCGGCAATAAAAGAACCAACATAGCCTAAATTAATAATTACGTTGTTAATTGGCCCGTAACTTATTTTTTTGTAAAAAAGATATGCCAGAATAATGGTCACAAAAAATAAGATGAATTTAGGATATTTAAATTTCATTTTACCATGTCCAGTTATTTACTTCCTCTAAATCCTTGTCATTATTTTTAATGTACTTGCTGTGCTCTTTTATTTTATTTTCCATTAATTTAATTAATTTCTTAGATTTAACTGTAACTTTCGAGTTTGTTTTAGCCACATGTTCAACCGCTCTTCTTGCCAAATGATATCTGCTTACTTTATTCTGGATCAGCATATCAAAAGGAGTCGTTGTTGTTCCCTCTTCAATATATCCGTAAATATGGAATCTTTGTGTGTTCGGTCTGTCGAATAATAACTGTTTAATTGTTTCAGGATAGCCGTGGAATGAAAAAATAACATGTTTATCATTTGTAAACAATTCCTCGAATTTCTTTGCTGTTAAAGCATTCGGATATAAATTATGTCCTCCAAGAACATTTAATTCCGAAACATTAACAAATCTAATTTTAATTTCGGGAACTACTTTTTTTAATAACTTTACCGTTGCCAAACATTCTTGAGTTTGATAATCTCCGCAGCCTGCTAAAACAATATCAGGATTTTCCTCGCTTGCAAATTTCCATATTGAAGCTCCTGTTTTACTTTGTTCAACTGCTTCATCATAACTTTGCCATTGTCTTATTAATTGTTTATCTGAAACAATTAAATTAACTTTATTTGTGCTTTGCAGAGTGTGATTTGTGACTGCCAAAAGCATATTTGTATCTGCCGGAAGATAAACTCTAACTAATTGCTCTTCTGTTGCTTTACTTAACAGTACATTAATGAATCCCGGATTTTGATGTGAAAATCCGTTGTGGTCTTGTCTCCAGCATACTGAAGTTAATAAATAATTCAATGAAGGAACTGGTTTTCTCCATTTATAATCCAAACTCAATTTCAAAAATTTGAGATACTGTGAAACCATTGAATCTACAATTGGCAAAAACGCTTCATAACATGGGAAAATTCCATGTCTTCCAGTTAAAGTATATCCTTGCAGCCATCCTTGCAAAGTATGCTCACTCAAAATTTCCATTACTCTTCCATCTTGAGTTAATGTATCATCATTATCCGAATGAGGCCAAATATATCTTCTTCCGGTTGTTTCTAAAACCGCATCAAGCCGATTGCTTTCCAATTCATCCGGGCTCATAATTCTAAAGTTATTCATATTTGATGAAATTACCTCTCCTAAATAATGTCCTAACGTATCAGTTGCACTATCCAATCTATCTCCTTTCTTCTTGAATTTTAATTCGAATTTTTTTGGACTTGGAAGAACAAGGGGCTTTCTTATTTTTCCGCCCAAAGCATGAGGATTGGCTCCTATGCTTAATTTCGGAATGTAAAATAATGTATTGTCTGGAACTTTTCCTCCTTTTAACAATAATTTTGGATTATAACTCTGCAGCCATTCTTCCAATAATTTTAATGAATTAGGATTTGTTTTTGCATCTTTTAACGGAACTTGATGGCTTCTGTAACTTCCTTCAATTATTTTTCCATTTGCTTCTTTTACTCCCGTCCATCCTTTTTTTGTTTTTAAAATTATTAAAGGCCATCTCGGTTTTACAATTTCATTTCCAGCTCTTGCATCTTCTTGAATTCTTTTTATTCTTGTGTACGCCCATTCCATTGTTTCAAGCATCTCACGATGAGAATCTGTAACAAATTTAATATCATAACCATATCCTGTAAATAATGCAGTTATTTCATGGTCGCTCATTGTTCCGTAAATGCTTGGATTTGAAATTTTATATCCGTTCAAATGAATAATTGGGAGAACTGCTCCGTCTGTTTTTGGATTTAAGAATTTATTTGAATGCCATGCTGCTGCAGTTGGTCCTGTTTCTGCTTCCCCATCTCCAACAATGCATGCAACCAATAAATCAGGATTATCAAACGCTGCTCCAAATGCAGTACTTAAAGCATAACCAAGTTCTCCTCCCTCATGAATTGTTCCAGGAACTCCCGGATTAATATGACTTGGAAATCCGCCTGGCCAGCAAAATGATTTTATTAATTTGCTCAATCCTTTTTTTGTGTTTGCCAACTCAGGATAATATTTTTTTAAAGAACCATCCATAAATTGATTTGCTAAAATTGCTGCAAACCCGTGTCCGGGACCTACAACTAGCATGGTATTTTGCTTCTTTTTAGCTGTTAAAAGGTTCAAATGAGTGTAAATAAAGTTAATTCCGGGACATGTTCCCCAATGTCCAAATAAGCCGTCTTTGATGTCTTTTGGGCTTAATTTACGCTCTAAAAAGAAGTTATCTTTGAGGTAGATAGATGCTGCAGAAATGTAGTTTACAGTGTTCCAATAGCGTTCTGCCCAGTCTAGCTCCTCTTTTGAAATAAGCATAACTATCCTTGACAATATCAGAGTTTTTAAGGTTTTGCCGGGTTATTTATAAGCTATTCATGTAATTGAACAACGTTCTTTACTAAGTAATCGGCAATAAATATACTTTGGCTAAAACTTTTTAGTTAGTAATTAACGAAGAAAATCCGGCAAATGTTCTTCCGGTTTTGTGCTGTTTTGAATGTTTTCGTTTTATTGTTAAACTAAGAATGGGTAATTTTTATATAACTTCGCTAATTTTTGTCTTTCGGAGTAATTTTAATCCAGATTGGATAATGGTCTGAAATCCTTTTATCCTTTATTCTTTGATCGTTATTAACACCAAAACCAATTATTTCTCTTTTTGCATCATTATTTGCAATAAATCTGTCATAAGCGCAATCCATCTTTGAAACGGCCGTATCTACTTCATCCGGAGTTATCCAGTTCCATTTTGCAAAATAATTATATTTCTTTCTGCTATAATATTTGCAATCTGCGTTTAAATCTCCGCAGACTAAAGTATTTCCTGTCGAATTTACAACTAATTTTTCGAGCTCGCCTATTTCTTGCGGAGCAACATCTGGGTCTATGTGGATATTAAAAATATTTAAAAAATAATTATCTATTTTAAATACAACTTTGTACGGAGGCCTTTCCCATCTATCTTCTGAGTCTGGATTGTAATCTTTAGTTTCTTTTACTTTGATGTTTCCCTTGTATAAAACTCCATAGTTTTCTTTTGAATTTGTTCTTCATGCTCTAGAAGAAATCAAATGTTTATATTCCGGAAGTAATTTGCATAATGCAGGAAATGTTACTCCGGATCTATCCCTTATTTCCTGAACAAAAATAATATCGTACTTATTAATAATATCTTTTCTAATCTGCATTTTTTCTGTATCTTTAATTTTTTTAGAACCAAAAACCATCATGTTCCAATTTGCAATTGTAATATCTTTAGCTAACGCTTGCGCAGAAAGAAAACCTGCCAATACTATTGAAATTATCTTTTTCATGAGTTAAATCAATAAAATTCTTCTCGTGCGCGGAGCACTAAGTTCACTTGTCAATCTTCTTATTTGATATTTTAACCCAGCTTTTGTTTGATATTCAAATGGTTCTGCGGTCCTTACAATTGTTTTTGCTTTGTTAAATGTGCCCGGAGGCTCATAACATCCTGTTTTTTGCAAAACATAAATTGGAATTCCTAAACTTATCGCGTATTGTACGGCAGGACGTAGCTTACTGTCTCTTCTGTCGCATAAATGAGCAACTAAGAATCCAGCATTTTTTATTAAGTTCTGTTCTTCTTCTGCTAATGGTTCACTCTTTACATTAAACAAAGGTTTCACGGCAGACTTTCTTAATACCAATTCTAGTCCTTCTTGCATTTTAAAGCTTATTTTGAACTTATTTATAAGCCTTTAGAAGTTATCGACGTTAATAGATAGCACCAATTATTGAGCGATTTTATGTTAAAAGCCGTTGCCAATTTCACGAGCAACAGTATATTTTCAGAGATAAATTGACAGGGGGACGACCCTTACGGGGATGTCAACTCTTAAAATATAGAATAAAGTTGCGAGTCCGGCAACGACTTTGTTTTTCGTTTAGTAGTTAAAACAAAAATAATCCGGCAGGGGGTTCAACCGGAAAATTAAATAGAATCCAAAGGACTTTTTGCTTTGATGACAGGCATTCTTGTATGCAGATAAGTCATCGTCGTTCTTAAATCGCTATGTCCGAGCAATGCCTGTATTGTTAGAGGATCACAGCCGTCTAATTCCAAATGTTTTGCAAAACTATGTCTCAGGACATGCGGATGGACATTTTTAGTTATCTTTGCGCTCTCTGCCGCAGAGTTTAATATTTCCTGAACAGTTCTCTGGCTTATGTGCCCAAATCTTCCTTTGAATAAATAATTTCCGTCTGACAAATTATTTAATCTAATAAATTCAATCAAATCGTTTTTTATTTTCTGTGCGATAATAAATACTCTGTCCTTATTCCCCTTTCCATGTCTTATAATTCCTGAATTCTTATTAAAATCAAAATCACCAACTTTCAGATTAACTAATTCAGAAACTCTCATTCCGGAAGAATAAAGGAGCATGATCATTAATTTATGCGTTTTGTTTTCAATTGCATCAAATAATCTTGAAGTCTCATCTCTTGTAAGCCAATCTGTTTCTTTCTTTGGTGTTTTTGAAAATCTTATGTGCACATAGCAGTTCTTATGAAGAATCTCTTCCATCATGAACTTTAATGCATTAAGGTGAATATTAATTGTATTCCCTGATTTTTCATGCAATGTATTAAGATATTCTTTGATGTCGCTTTTCTTTATTCTTCTTATATCTTCTATCTTTGTTTTCTTCAAAAACTTACAAACAACATCGCAGTATGCAGTTATTGTTCGTATGCTGTATTTTCTTCTAAGCATTTCTGTTTTCATCTTTTCTATTATGTCTATCATTTTATTACCTCTAGAAATTTTTGCTTGGCACGTAGTCCGTCTTTGAAAAAGCTACACATTCAAGAACTGCGCGCGTATCACTCTTTTCTATATGCTGCTATTTCTTTCTCGACATCCTTTTGAGTTATTTTATATTTCCTGGCAGTCTCCCACATAGATCTCAAATTTTCCTCGAATTTATCCTTGTATTTTGCACTTTCTATTCCCTTTGCTCTTTTATCCGTTGTTTGTCTCACAATATAGTAAATAGCGTTACTCCTTTATAAGTCTCACGCGCAGTTGTCCAGTGGAACGGTTTATAAAGCAACAAACTATTTATATGATTTGGCCTTTGAGAATGCATGCAAAAGAGCCTTGTATATGTTCTGATCTTTTCGTTTTTAGCAACTGCAGCATTTGCAACGGACGTTAACGTTGGTATTTATGTTCTTAACCTCGGTAAATTCGACATAAGCACAGGTTCTTTTACTGCTGACTTCTATGTATCATTAACATGCAAGGAAGAATGTCCGCCGCA
The DNA here is from genome assembly GCA_038045085.1 of Nanobdellota archaeon. Lineage (GTDB taxonomy): Archaea > Nanobdellota > Nanobdellia > Woesearchaeales > UBA10107 > UBA10107. The sequence continues at coordinate 3,516 of JBBSYT010000060.1, read as the reverse complement.
AAAATTTGAGTTTATGAACGGCAGAGCAATTTCTCGTGACATCGATAAAGTTATTGATCAACCCAATGAAAAATTTTATCGTATATTTGCAAATCTTGTTAGTCCTGTTGATTTGAAACGTTTTCCATTCGATACACAGCATATGCAAATTATTTTAGAAGATAAACTGAGCACTATTGAGAATATCAGCTACGTTCCAGCAATTAAAGAAAGCGGTATTGATCCAAGCATTATCTTTCCTGGCTGGCAAATTCACGGATGGAACGCCACTGTTACTGAACATCATTATCCTGTCTATAATGAAACGTACTCACAATACGCTTTCACCGTTACCATCTCTCGCATAGCTCTCAATTCATTCCTCAAAACATTCTTGCCGGTCATCTTTATTGTGCTCATTGTCATGTTCAGCTTTCTGATTGACCTAGACAAAATTCCTGTGCGATTAGGAATAGTCGGTTCTAGCCTGATTGGTGCAGTCATGTTCCATGTCTCTATTACGAATCAGATTCCAGCTGTAAGCTACCTTACATTTGCAGATAAATTCATGCTGTTAAGCTACATCATCATCCTCTATGCATTCATCCTCAATGCTGTCTTGCTTGAACTTCAAGAACGAGGCAAGGGAGAACTTGCGCAACGCATACACTCTGTTACAGAATACTCTGCATTCTATGCAGTACCATTCATCTATGTTGCATTCTTTTTGCTATTCATCTGAATCGCTTTATTGACTTTATACTGCATCATAATTCTTATTTTTTGTCATAATAACTTTTTCTCTCTTTATTTTTCATCATATTAATTTTAAAGACAGCCATGGATGACTACAAAATGAGAAGATTTAAAAAGTGTAGTCACCTATATAGTTATGGAATGTTCGTCGAAAAACAAAAAGTCGGAAAACACATAAAGTACTATCTCGCACATTCATTTAGAGATGGAACTGAAGTTGTCAAGATAAGAAGATACCTCGGCAAAGATCTCAATAAAAGTGAATTGGAACCGCGCAGAAAGAAAGCAGAAGGAGCCGTTTTTGAACAAATAAAGAACTTTCGTGAAATTCGTGATCCGTTAAAGTTTGACCTTTCAAATGAAGAACTAGAGAATATTAAGAAGCTCACTCATAAAAAAGACTTCAAAATATTTCACTTAAATGAAACGCAGTGGACGAGATTCTCGGAATTGTTTTCATACAATACAAATGCAATAGAAGGCTCAACTTTAACTCTCAGGGAAGTTACCAATCTCCTTGAACATAACAAAGTGCCAGATAAAAGCAAGGAAGACGTAAACGAATCAAGAGGAGTCATTGAAGCGATAAAATTCATCAGAAATTCAAAGGAGCATATCTCGATTGAGCTTATTAAAAAATTGCACAGCATTGTTTTTAGAAATTCAAAACACTTTGCAGGAAAACTCAGAGAAAAAGGAGTTGAAGTAGTCATTAGAGACGGAGCAGGTAATATTGTTCATCGTGGAGCTCCGTCTGAGAAAATAACTGCTCTTCTGACGGAGTTAATCAAATGGTACGAATCAAATAAAATAAAATATCCTTCAATTCTTCTTGCGACTGTTGTTCATAACCAGTTTGAAAATATTCATCCGTTCCAAGATGGAAACGGAAGAGTCGGAAGAATTCTTTTGAACAATATTCTATTAAAGCGCGGGATGCCTCCTGTTGACATAGAATTCAAGAACAGAGCAGAATATTATCAATCTCTCCAAGAGTATGAGAAGAACGGCAACATTAAACCTACAATCGAACTTATTCTAAAGGAATACAAGAAGCTAAGACAAAAACTTTAGATGACTACGTGGTGTCATTTTCCTGTTCTGCTGTCCTGTGCACTGTCACAATTCTTCTTATTTTTCATCATATTAACTTTTTATTCAAATTTTGTAAATCACCACTTGTTTTTAGCAAAGGAAGACTCATTATGATTTCCGTCAAACTAGCATCGGCTCGACTCTTGGTGGCATTATTTATTGTAAATTTCTATCTGGAACCGCGAAATTTACTCAATGTAATTTTCAATGAGTCTCGCATATTGATGCTCGTTTCAACACCAACAGGCTTATTTGAAATCATATGGCAACCTCTGTATAAAAATAATTATTGAGGTGATTTAATATGAATAAAGAAATCGAAAACGACGAAAGCTTCAGAAGAAGCTGGAATCGCGCTAAGGTTTACAATAGAATAAACTTCTTAGCTATGACGGAACGTCCGTTCTATGTCAAACGCGCAGTTGCTCGCGAAGCAATGCGTGCTTTAGAAGAGCTGAAATAAACTCTTCTTATTATTTTTTCTATTTTTAATTTAATATTAAACTATTTTCATTTCAAGAATTCCACATTCGGCATATCTTTAAATGCGTCATCTCCCGTTAGGAAAAGTAAATTGTTATTTTTTGCGTAAATATACCCTATCGCATCAGCATATGATATTCCTTTTCTATGTTCATTCCTAAATTTCAAAGCTTTAATTATGTCTTCGTTTGATAATTCTACGATATATTTTCCAAGGGATGAGCATACTTCTCTTGCTTTTTCTTCTCCATGATGAACAAGAAAATAATATGTCACCTCTATTTGATTTAAGCTTGTAATGATGATTGGAGCATCTAGGTATTTACTAAAGTTTTGATTCTTAAGAAATATCTCAATTAAAGCATAACTATCAAAGAAATAACTATTCAATCCCATCCTCTTCTCATTTCATCTTTTGCTTTTTGAGTATCTATTTTCCAACCAGATAGCATTCCCCAGATCTCTCTTGCCGTATGAACTTTCTTGAAGCTCATTATTATCTTTTCATTTTTCTTTATGTGTTCTTTGTTCACAACACTTTTTGGAATTATGACTCCTATAGAACTTCCCCATTCCTTTGTTACAACTTCGACTTCTGTCATATCTAACTTAGTTATATCTTTTCTATATAAACCTTTCTATAATATGATTTCTATATAGAAAAGAATTAAACAATGAATTAGGACAACTTCTCAATAGAGTCATAAACTCATCCAGAGACACCGAGAAATCACCCAATTCAAGCATTAAAACTGCCTAGCATGTATAAAAGATTAAGATTCAATTTTAATAAAATCGTTTACTGATTTTGTTACAATTTCATTAAATTCGATATTTACGCTACATAGTTTTTTCTTAATAATCCTTTCGTGTACGGTAAATAATCGGTGAGGTTTTGTCCAACTTTCAAA
>JBBSYT010000060.1:0-282 GCA_038045085.1 Nanobdellota archaeon | reverse complement strand
TCAATTTTTATTCCATCAGCCGTACTATTACTTGTGATTAAACAACATATTTTGTCTTGAGTGTGATTTATTTTATTATTAGAAATAATTAATGCTGGTCTTTGTTTTGCACCAGTCAAATCAGAATAAGGAAATGGAATTAGCACTATGTCTCTTTGTTTATACACTATTCCACCTTTCATCAGCTTCATTTTCCCAGTCTTGTCTTAATACATCCTCTGAAACAAGCATAGTCAGGATGGATTCTTGATCTGGATGTTTTTCCAATGTTTCAAGCTCATC
>JBBSYT010000059.1:0-1000 GCA_038045085.1 Nanobdellota archaeon | reverse complement strand
CGACTAGTTTGTCATAACTTATTTTCTTGGCTTTGCCGACTTTTAGGACAGAGCCCTTTACCATTTTACCATATTCCAAACAATCTTCTTAAATTAGAACTAACCAAATACCTTTTAAGTTCTCTTTCTTTTTCTTCAAAGTTATCAAATTCTCTTTCTTCTTTTCTAAACGTAGCTGAGTGATGCAATGACCTTCCATTCTTTGAAACAAACTTATGTTTTTTATGCAACAATTCGTGATGCATAACTAAATCAATAAAATCTTCTCTTTTTTCAAGAACTCTGCTTAAAACTATGGTGTCCATTCTGTAGTCATAATGCCCCAACTTAGTTAAAGTTACGTCTCCAAAAACAATATTCGGCATATCCATCATTCCGAAGAAGTATTTTTCATTAACCCTGTTGAATGAATCTAACAACTTTTCTTCCGGCTTTTCTTTCGGAATCGCAATATGCAAATTTCTTATGAAAGAATTGTATAAATCCATATTCATTGTTGTTTTTCTTAATTTTAACAATCCAACAAGAAGTTCAGAAGCTGCTCCAATTCTAATCTCTTCAGAAATAGGACGCCAAGCTTTGCTCAGCTTTAACGTTAAAACATTCCCTCTCACTTTTAAGTTCGCACCATAATCTTTGAACTGGTTAGTATATTTAACAAAAGTTTCAAATTGTGTTTCAACACCTAGTTCATTTAACGCTTTGTCAAGGATGGTCATTTTAAAATTATCAAAGTAACTTAATATTAAAACTTATGCTTATTAATGTTTATTTGTATCCAAAAAGTTTGTTATATTCATCGTGATTTATTATATTCAGAACAAAAAGAAATATTTCAATAGTGTTTCCTTCAACAGTATAAAGCATTCTCCAATAATTTGACAATTCAGCTCTGTAAAGATTTTGTACCCCCCGTTTCCTTAAATTTTCGGGGATTAGTTCCTTTTTCAGTGGGTCTCCATATTGAGGATTGTTTTTTAAGATAATTTTAATCCTCTCA
>JBBSYT010000058.1:0-1450 GCA_038045085.1 Nanobdellota archaeon | reverse complement strand
GATAAGTTTGAATACAAAGACGCCATCGGGGAGGTCGAGCGATTGGCGGTGGAATTATATACTAACGTATTGTATATGCAGGAATAACGCGCCAAACGCGTTATAATGCGATATACCGCAAAATAATGTACGAAAAGGTATCTTTCAACGAAATGTGGGATTTCAACGAAAATAGAGAGCTTGAGGGCTACTACGTGGGCAAGAAAGAGGACGTTGGAGAAAACCACAGCAATGTGTATCAAGTTGAAGCCGATGACGGGCAGGTGTGGGATTTTTGGGGCGCAACCGCCCTTGATTCACAGATGAACTCAGTACGGCTTGGATCGCGCATAAAGATTGTTTACGAAGGACTTAAAGATTCCCCAAAAAGAAAAGGAAAGAAATATAAGGATTTTTCTGTGTTTGTTGATAAAGAACTTGTAAAAGATTTCGGCTGAAACATCTTTAACTTGATTATTCCGCGTCAGCTTGCTATATGGTTATTTGATATCATGTAGCAAGCTGCGCGAAGGTTCGTTAAAATATTTATAGATGAATTATTCTGAAGTAATTAAACACCAATGGGATAGTGGAAAACGAAATAAACAAAGGAGTTCTGTATATGAAAAAATATGTATTTACTGTAAAAATAATTTTGTAACAAAAATTTCTTCAAGAAAATGTTGTTCTGTTTTTTGCGCTTCGCGCATTGGTCGCCCTAAATTGGGTAAAATAATGAATTGTACATCTTGCAATAAAGAAATATATCGCAAGAAAAAACATCTTATCTGGAAATTTTCTTATTGCAGCAGGCAATGCGCCGGGACAGAAAGATCAAAACAATTACAGAAATTATTTGCCATAAGAAGAAAGGGAAACAGGTTCTATGTAAGTGGAAGAAGATATGAATATAAAACAGTGCAAAAATTGTTATTACAGGGATATCAAATTGTTACAAGAAGTCCTGGTTCAAGAGGTATTTTTGATGTTTATGCGATAGGATTCACACAAGATAAAATTATTCTACGTTTTATTCAGGTAAAAGGACTTAGGAACAAAAAAACAGTTATTTCCGCTTTATCAAAAAAAGAAAGAGCCGCGTTATTAAAGGGAATTACAAAAAATACTTTTAAATGGGGAAGGGGTATGAAAATGATAGGAAAACCACTATGGGCAAGCGATGTATTCTTTGAGATTTGGATTTATGAAAAGAATAAATCATGTTATAAATTTATGTATGATTTTTCTACTCATACTTGGAAACCCGAACCCGAAATCCACGAGTTATCCACAGAAAAACAGTTGACACAATAATTGTATAAGATAATATAGATATATTATGCGCAAAACAACAAACACACTTTACAAGTTGTTAATAGACAAAGCATCGCCTGTTGGGTCTTCGTGTTTGTTGTACCCAGCGCATAGGCGGTGCTTTTTGTGTTAAAAACATGAAGGAGGGTAAAAACAT
>JBBSYT010000057.1:6144-8587 GCA_038045085.1 Nanobdellota archaeon | reverse complement strand
ATTTGCTCGGATTTCAAAAAGTAAGATTAAAGGCATTTTTTGCTGCAACAAATATTAAACCTGGAACGTATAACCTGATAACGAAGGTGTACTATGAAGAAAAAATGACATCCAAAACAACTGCGATAAAGGTAATTAAGGGAGCATCTGTTGAATCTGCAGAGGGCAACATTTCGTTCACAAACATTCTACTGATAGTAATAATTATTGCCGTAGTCATTATAAACGTAGTATTATTTAAAATTTTATTAAAAAAGAAGGATGAAAAAGAGTAATAAATTAAAAAATAAAATTATTTGGATAATACTTATAATTATAATTACAGTCACATTAACAAGATTTGTGTTCAAATTAAATGAAGTAAATTCGATTTATTATGAAAGAGAATTTAACGCAACATTCGGTGTTTCAAATTTTGGGGGTTTTTCTGCGGATACAAATGTTGTTGACTTCGGAGTTATAAATACGGGCGGAACCTCAACTAAAGAAATAGTAGTTTATCACGAATATTTGAGACAATTAAAAGTAAAAATTACTTATAGCGGAGAGATAGAACAAGTAATTTCCTCAGTTCCATACTTCTATCTTGAGCCAAAAACCGAAAGAAAAATAAATTTAATTGCGCGCGCCAGAAATGAATTTAAAAATTATACTGGAAAAATAAAAATATCGTTAATAAAAATATGAAATACAAAATAAGAGAACCAAAAAGATTGATTGCAATAGTGCTTGTAGCATATATCGTACTATCCCTTTATTTCATCACGAATAATTTCTCAAATAGAACAGGAATACCCAGAGAAATAACAGGTGAAGCGACAGGGACTGTAAAAATATTTCTTGGAAATGCAACAGTCGAGGCCGAAGAATGTTCTCCGCCCAGCGTACCAATTTTGAGAGAGGTGGGTGATACAAAAAGTACAACAGTAACTCTTGAATGGAATTCATTCAGAAATAGCACGCAACATGACCGGTTAGTTTTTGATTCTGAATCTGTGATAACTGCAAACTCGCCACAAACTAAAAATAGATTAAAAAGAGGAGAACATACTTGGAAAGTAAGAAGCTGTGATGTGGAATGTTGCTCAAAATATGCAACAGACACATTCAAGATAATTGCGTCATATTCCAGCCCGACAGGAACAGTTGTAACAGAAACGCCAACAATAACAAAAGAAGAACCATCTGAAATACCTAAAACTTCGGATGTTCGAACACCATCTGCCGTAAAGGTATCTGCCAAAGATATAGCTCAAAATTTAATAAAAATGTTGTATCTAATGATTGCAATCGGTATAACAATATTTGCATTCACGATATTGTTAGATAAATTCAACATAATTGGTAAAAAAAGTATAAGAATTGTTAAACTAAAAGAATACGTCCTAGGTGCATTAAAAAAAGGATTTAGCGAGGATCAGATAAAAATAAAGTTAAGTTCTTCGAATGTCGCAGATGAAGAAATAAATAATGTATTCGTTGAAATAAAAAAATCAAATGATTCCATACCAAAGGAAAAGTAACTTAGTATAAGACTGAACAAGTTCTTCGTTTCTTCCCTCAACGGTTAAACAATTTTTAACCATGGATATTTTTGGATTAACTGAATCTTTTACAAAAATAACCAAAGCCTTGTCCTCTTGGTTTTCACAAGTTACAATTGGTCTTGTTGAACATACATCGGTAATATTTTCTGTGCAAGCAGCAACTAAAGTTACCCCATTCACAAGTTTTGTAAACTTAGAAATATCAGCAGCGGCCAGCGCATAAGCACTAGTAACATTCTCTCTGAAATTAAACGTGATATAAGCCGCATTTAAATCATTTTGTTTCATTAAATTAAAAAAGGATTTGGGATTTCCAATAACGCCTACCTCATTTACCTGACTTGGAGAGTATCTGAAGTCAACATCATATTCCTGCAAAGACTGTGAATTTTTTATCGTAGTGTACCAAAATTTTCCAACTTTTGTTAACGTAAATCCATTCGAGTATTCTTTTTCAATTTTTGGAGCAGACATTCTCTTGATAAATACGCCGAATGCAAAAGAAATTAAGACTATAATTGCAATAACAATGACAAGATTCTTCAAATCGTCTGATTTTTCTTTTTTATTCATTCCAATACACCCAATAAGTTAAATCTTAAATTATCAAGCAAAGCAATCATGCTGTATTCATCTATCGCCGAAACAATTATGCAGTTATTACTCAACTTAATACTCGTTTTATTTGAAAACTCTATGTTCATAACAGGAAACAAATATGTTGAATTATCACAAGTTAATACCGGAAATTTTGAATCATTTATCTTTCGTGTGAAAGCAAATCCCGCTTTCTTTTCTGGATATGCCTTTAAATAAGTATTGATGAAGTCGAACTTAAAGATGTCTATTACCTGTAACTTGGAAACGGGATCTTGGATAGGATTTGAAGAAATAAT
>JBBSYT010000057.1:0-6134 GCA_038045085.1 Nanobdellota archaeon | reverse complement strand
TACTGCTTGAGTTGAAACGTCAAGACCTAATACTTGCTCAGGAAGAGAATAAAAGATTATTTCCTTGCCGTCTATCTTTAATGTCCAAAGATTATTCGAACTTTTAAAATTATATCCATTATAAGAATAGTCGGATTCATACGATGGATTTGAAAGAAAGACACCGCCTATGCTTAACACCATAACTGCAGCAATAAAAATTGCCATATACATACCCGTCTTATTTTGTGGCTCGTCTTTTACTCCAGCTTGATTATGCTTAAAGCTACGGTGTTTTCTCATAGAAAATCAATCTTAGTGGGCATTTATAAAGTTTTAGAATGAGTGAACATACTTAAAATCATGCTTCAAAGTTTTGTCTTCTGAGTGATGCACTATTCCTTTTAGTTTCTTACCTCTAAGAATAATTGGAAGCCAATATTTGTCATTATCCCACATCTTATCGAAAGGCAATTTATCTTGAGAAAACCATCGATGAGACATTTCATCTGATTCTTTTAAATTACCTCTCCAGCTTCTGACAAGATAGACATGAACTTTTTGGTTTTGTTCTTTTTTGGTATCAAAAAAGTATTCAATTTCTGCAACTTTTTCTAATTTTGTAGCCGTTAGTCCTGTTTCTTCCTTGAGTTCTCTTAGTGCAGCTTGTTCTATTGATTCTCCTTGTTCCACATGACCGCCATAACCATTATATTTTCCTTTGCCTAATTTCTCTTTTTTCATACCTAAAGGAATCATTCCTTGTTTTATAAGAATGCAAAGTGTAGTGTTTTTCATTGAAAAGAATATTGATAGCTAATATAAATACCTTGAGAAAATGTAAAAGCCCCCGGTGAGAGTTGCACTCACGACCTGCTGCTTTTTCTAAGATATACGAAGCAGCCGCTCAAACTACTAAGCCACGGGGGCATGAGAAGAATGCGAAGGATGTTATATTAAAGGTTTTCCAATATCTTCTGCTTTGTCTTAAGCTTCTTTTGACACTCAAAACAAACGCTGTGCTTTTTACCTTTTTTGTCTTTGACAACTGTGCCAACTAATTTCTTAAGGAATGTTTCCGGAATCTGTTTTTTGCAAATGTCACATTTCATGGTTTTAATGATGATGTCCCTTATTTAAATGTTTTAGCAATCTTTATTAACTTTCCTCTATAAAACAGGTTCATGGTAAGAATAGCTATTGTTGATAATAACAAGTTAAAAGACATGGATAAAAAGAAACATGTCCAGAATATATGTCCGGTTAACAGAACGGGAACAGAATGCATATATTTTGAAGGAAATAAGCTCCAAATAGATGAAGTAACGTGCATTGGGTGTGGAATATGTGCAAACGCCGAACCAGAAGCAATTCAAATTATTAATTTGCCGGAACAAATTAAAGCAACTCCAATTCATCGTTATGGTTCTAACAAATTCGTTCTTTATTCTCTGCCAACACCAATTTTTGGAAAGGTTGTTGGAGTTTTAGGTAAAAATGGAATAGGAAAATCAACCGCGATAAAGATTTTAGCCGGAACTTTGAAACCAAATTTCGGAGAAGTAAAAGATGCAAGTTATGATGAACTAATAAAACGTTTCAAAGGAAGTGAAACGCAGAAATTCTTTGAGAAAATAAAGAAAGGAGAAATTAATATTGCATACAAACCGCAGGATATTGGCCAAATTCCAAAAAATTACGATGGAACAGTTCACGAATTGCTGAAAAAAGTTGATGAAAAGAAAGAATTCCAAAAAATAATTGAACAATTTGATTTAAATGAAATTTTAGAGAATAATGTTAAAACTTTATCGGGAGGAGAGCTGCAAAGAGTTGCAATTGCTGCGACATTCCTTAAAAATGCAAACTTTTACGTATTCGATGAGCCAACTTCATATTTGGATATAAAACAAAGGTTGAAAATTTCAAAATTCATTAAAGAACTTTCGAATGAAAACAATGCAGTGATGGTTATTGAACACGATCTTGTTGTTTTAGACCATATGACTGAATTAGTGCAAATAATGTATGGGAAAGAAGCAGCATGGGGGACTGTTAGCCAGCCTCGTTCGACAAGAGAGGGAATTAATGTTTATTTATCTGGATTTTTGAAAGAAGAAAATATACGATTTAGGAATAAAGAAATTAAATTTTACGCTAGACCGCTATCTGATTCTCATAAAAAAATAAAACTGACTGAATGGAATGAAATGTATAAAAAATTGGATAAGTTTAACCTTGGAACAAACAAAGGTTCAGTTAATTTGAATGAAGTAGTTGGAATAGTTGGAGAAAATGGAATTGGAAAAACTACCTTTGTTCGTTTAATATCTGGAGAATTAAAACCAGATACTGGCGAAGGAGTTTCTAAGACGAGAATTGCGTATAAACCACAGTATTTGGTTCCTAATGATGAATTGGTAATGGAATATCTAGTTGATGCAATAAACAAACATAAAACAGAAATAATTGACCCATTAAATATTGAAACTTTGTATTATAGTAAATTAAGCGAGTTGTCTGGAGGAGAGTTGCAGAAGGTCATGGTTGCTAAAGCAATCGCACAGGATGCTGAGTTAATATTATTAGACGAACCGTCTGCATATCTTGATGTTGAACTAAGATTAACTGTTTCCAAAGTAATCAAAGATATTGTTGAAAAATATCATCGCAGTTGCTTAGTTGTCGACCATGATTTATTATTTATTGATTATTTATCCGATAGAATCATTGTTTGTGAAGGACAACCTGCTAAGCACGGTTTAGTTGAAGGGCCTTTTTCAATGGAAGAAGGAATGAATAGGTTCTTGAAAAATTTGAAGATTACTGTTAGAAGAGATATGGAATCAAACAGACCTCGCATAAATAAACCAGATTCTCAAATGGAAAGACAGCAGATATCGGAAGGGAAATTATATTACACTTAGAGTTTGTATCTTAATTTTGTATATTTTGCAAATTCTGAGTTCTTCATAATGTAATTTAAAAATCTATTGATGAAGATTGAACTTGCTTCAATCTTTAATCTCAACTCATTATCTTTAACGACAATTGTAAAAGTCATACTTTTGTTATTTGATTCATATAAATCTGTAAGCCATTTTTGACCATTATACTTCTTAAAGTTAGACAACCTAAATCTAGGTTTTAGTTTCTTGAACGAGTTCTCTATATCTCTTAAGAGGTTATTATCTAGCTTAAATATCACATAAAGTCGTTTTTCAGTTCTATTTATTGATTTAATCGTAGATTTCATTGTTTAATCTTCCTAGCTATTGTTAAAAACCCGGAGTGCTGTTTTTCTGATATTGGTTTTATCTTTCTGTCTTGAACTTCCCAAGGCTGTTCTATGATTTCAACTGTTTTTATGTAGCTGAAAGATTTGAAGTTCGCTAAAGAGTTTACAAATTCATTGACTGAAGTTAAGTTTGGAGAATAAGAAACTAAGAATCCCCCTATTTTTAATGCATTTTTTGAAGATTCTATTGCATTCCATGGTTCCGGCAAATCTAAAAATACAGCATCAACATCTTTTATAACTAAATCTTCATACATGCTTTTTTTATGCAAATCTATGTTTTTTAGATTTAAATCGAGAATGTTTTTTGAGACAACTTTAATATTATCGTCATTTATATCAAAAGTATGAACGTGTTTTACGATGTTGGCCAAGAAACAAGCAACCCCGCCTGAACCGGAACCGCCTTCAAGAATTATTGAATCTCTTCCTAAGCCTAATTCTCCAATTACAAAACCAATGTCTTTTAACAGTGGAATTTGCGCTAAACGCTCTATTTTTCTATATTGGTCAATAAAAGAGGGAGAATAAACTGCACATTCTTCATGATGATCTGAGAAAATAATGTCTCCGTCTTTTGCCTTCATTAATTCTTCTTTTTTAATGATTCCAAATTTAGTATGAAAATCTTTATCCAAGTCTTTAATAAAATAGAGTTCTCCTTTATTCGTTTCGAGTATTTTCTTTATCTTCATAACTAGGCAGATAAGGAGAAGATTTATAACTCTTTCTTATTGAATAGCACGTATGGAAGTAATCGTCGTAACAGGAACTCCGGGAACTGGAAAGACGTTAGTTTCTAAGAAAATTGCTAAGAAGAACAGATATTTCTACGTTGATGTTAAAAAGCTAATTAAAAACTTTAAACTGAATGATTGTTATGATAAAAAAAGGAAAAGCTGGGTTGTTGACATTAAAAAATTAAATAAAGTGTTAATTTCTGTAATTGAAACAGCCAAATTCGATAAATTAAAGGGAGTTGTTTTTGATTCACATTTGGCGCATTATTTGCCAAAAAAATATGTTAACCTTTGTATCGTCACAAGAACTGATATGAAGAGACTATATCAAAGACTAAAGAAAAGGGGTTACTCTAAATCAAAAATTGAAGAAAACATGGAAGCAGAAATTATGCAAGTTATTTTAGAAGAAGCAAGGGTTGGTAAGCATAAAATCAAGATTATTAAGACGTAGATTTTATAAACGTTAGGTTTGTTAGTTTTAGCAAACGTTTATTACTTAAATTGGGATTGGGGAACATTCGTAGGAGCAGTATTAGTTTTGGGAGGACTTTCTAAATTAATGAAATCTTCTTGTGGACACTGCTAATAATTAAAAAATTCTTTATTTTTTTATTTTTATTATATTTATAATTTAATTAAAGAAAATAAAAAGATAAGACCCTCAATCTCGGCGTATCCGAGCTGAGCCGATTTGAACAAAGTTCAAATATGGTTAAACAAGGTCTTTTTCTGTTAAGATTGTTACTCTTGCGTTTACAGGCCGAACTTTTGATTCTGCCGCAACTACAAATCTAACATGAGCTCGTTCAGCCGCTTCAGCTATTTCTCTGTCAACTACACCATCTAAAACGATAGCATAAATTCCTGAACTTAAGCTTTTAACTGTTGAAACAAGTTCTGTTACTGGAATTTTTCCAAGAACATTCATTTCAGCATCTAAAATTGAAGCTCCTCTTGTTCCCATCTGTTCAGATAGTAAAGTTTTGAATGCTTCTTTTTCATCATTTGAAAGTTTTGTTTTTGTTGCTGGTCTTTCTTCCTTAACCAGTCTTCGTTCTTCACGTTCCTCTCTTTGTGCAGGTCTTCGCTCAACTTGTCCCATGTGAGGTCTCGGCACAGGTTTTGAGCCTAAAAGTTCTGATTTTGCCTGTTCAGCAGGAATTTTAGATCTCAAAGCTTTATGAATTTCTTTCATTTGAAGCTCTTCAACTTCCTTTCCATCAGGAGCTTTAGTTACAAAATCAATTTCTGCAACTTCGAGCAATTCTCTAACAATTAAATCTCCGCCTCTGTCCCCATCAACGAAAACTGTAGCTTCTTTGCCTTTACATAATTCAATTATTCCTTGAGGAACTGATGTTCCATTCATTGCAACAGCGTTTTTAATGCCGTGTTTTAATAATGTTACAACATCTGCTCTTCCTTCAACAATAATTATTTCCTGTGAATTTTGCACATCTGGTCCTGCCGGTAATCTGTCTGAAGTTATTTCTGTAACTTCCATAACTCTTACCGAGTCAGCAACTTCCTGCGCTAATTCGCCGGAATCTGGCATAGAATTGTCCATTAATTGTTTGAGCAATTCTTTTGCTCTGTCAATTACTTGTTTTCTTTTAGAAACACGAACATCTTCTATGTTTGTAACTTTAATCTTAGCATTACATGGACCAATTCTTTGAATTGTTTCCATTGCTGCTGCCACGATTGCAGTTTCTGCTTTGTCTAAAGAAGATGGAATTGTGATAGTGCCTAATGTTTTTCCGCTTTTTATTTCGTGCGTTACTTCTATTCTGCCTATTCTTCCGCTTCTTTGAAGTTCTCTAAGTTCTAAATCTGAGCCTAAAAGTCCTTCTGTTTGACCGAAAATTGCTCCGATCATATCTGGTTTGTCAACTGTACCCTCTATTTCGATACTTGCATTGACAAGATATTTTGCCGCAACTTGTGCGATTTTTGCCATTTTATATTTTTCCTCCGTATAATTATTAGCAAATAACGGGGTTGTCATTGGAGGTGAAATAGATGACGGAGCTGGAGCCGGGGGAATTGGAGGTGAAATAGATGACGAAGATGGAGAAGATGGAGCTGATGGAGAATTTGGCGGCGGAGCAGGA
>JBBSYT010000056.1:0-9505 GCA_038045085.1 Nanobdellota archaeon | reverse complement strand
TGGTGGACGCGGCAGGATTCGAACCTGCGACCTCCGCCTTGTAAGGGCAGCATTATAACCGCTAAACTACGCGTCCATAGAGTTTCAAGTTTAACGTTCATTTATATAATTTGCTTTAGTTAGTGTCGCGCCCATATCTAATTTTATTCGTTTAATTACTAAACTAAAAAGTTAATTTTGCTATCTGCTCGACCCCATACTAAAACAGTAATCTGCCGTCCCTCCTTGGCAACATACTCGTAAAAGGGTCTTACAATTTGATGGCAAAATAATTAGGAGTCAAGAATAAAATAAAAAAGTAAAGAAAAAACGTTTAGTAATCAATTACAACGTTTCTTTGGTTTTCACAAGCTTTGCCGTTTTGAATTGGGTATATTACGAATTTCTTTATTCCAATTCCAAGTTCTGTTCCTGCTTGGCTAAGATCAACCTTGTATGCTACGGTTGCGCCTGCTGCAGTTGAATCAGTATTCTTTTTGTAAATGACTTTTCCTGCTTTGTCTGAAAATTCAAAGTATGTTCCTTCCATTGCAACTCTTCCGTTGTTCTTGAAAGTTATAGCAACATTGTTTCCTTGAACTGTTTTAGTTCCTGGAACAACTCCGATTGCTATTGTACATTTCTTTTCCATTGGCGGTGCTGCACTTGTTACTAAGGAACCTTGTTCCGATGCTGTAGTAGGTTTGTCCGCTGATTTCGCTGGCGGTAACCCGCCATTCATAACTAGGAAAGCTATGATTACAACAACAACTATTGCTGCAACTATCCAACCCATCGAATTTGAATCCGACTTAGCTGGCAATTCTCTCTTAGTTGATTTAGATTGTTTTTTCCTTGCCATATTTATTTCGACCTCTCGAGTGTTATGATTCAAAAAGGGCAAGTTTCTGTATTTAAATGTTGCGCATTTACCCCCCTTTCAGCCATATAAGTTTATAAATGAGAATTAGCGCTTTCTAGCATATGGAACAGAAGATTTTTGACATCATTTTTAAGGGAGACGAGGTAACTTGGCAATCTTTGATTCTAGATTTAGTTAGGGTTCAAAATATGGATCCTTGGGATATTGATGTTTCAAAATTGAGCCAGGACTTTATTGGAATGCTTAAAAAAATGCAGGAACTTGACTTAAGAATTTCTGGAAAAGTTGTTTTAGCGGCAGCCATTCTTTTGAAATTAAAATCTAATTATTTGATGGAAAAAGACATTATGAATTTTGATAAATTAATGCATCCAGAAGAATATACCGAAGATGCTTTGTATGAAGAGCCAAAAAGACTTGATATTGATTTAAGCAAAGTAAGATTAATTCCAAGAACTCCTCAGCCGAGAAAGAGGAAAGTTTCTATTTACGAATTAGTTGAAGCATTAAAATTAGCTATGGAAGTTAAAAATAGAAGAAGGCAAATATTAGATTCAATTCATATCCCTCTTCCGGAGAAAAAAGTTGATATTTCAATCATCATTGAGAACTTGTATCAAAATATCGAGAAATTATTAGATTTGGATGGTACGTTAACCTTTAATCAATTGATTCCTTCCAATAGGAAAGAAGATATTTTGGCAGCATTCATCCCTCTTCTTCATTTATCGAGTCAGCAAAAAATTGATTTATATCAAGAAAAACACTTTGGAGAAATTGAAATTTCTAAGCCAGGAAATTCAAAAAGAAGAGAAATGGACTTTTTGGATGATGCGTTAGGTGAAACCGAAAAAAGGAGGAAACCCAGCAGAGGCAAAGCCTCAATTGGGTCAGCTCACGGAGGTGAGATTGAAAATGTTATCAAAAAAGGAAAAAGAAGTGCTAAAGAGCCTAGTGAAATATCACTTGAATGAAGTCAAGAAAGACTCAGCTCCTGAAGAGCTTGTTGCTATGCTTGGCGCAGAAGCGAAATACGTAAAAACACTAAAAGATTTACTTAAGAAAATATGAACAACGAAAACGAATTAAGAGCATTGAATATGCAAGCGCAGATGATTTCTGAACAATTAAATAGAGTTGATTCTGGCTTAATGGAGATTGATTATTTGAAGACCAGTCTTGATGAATTAAGCTCAGTTAAAGAGAATACTGAGATTCTAACTCCAATCAGCAATGGAATATTTGCAAAAGCAAAATTGGAAAAAATCAAAAACTTAATGGTTAATGTCGGTAACGGAATTGTTGTCGAAAAAACTTTAGAAGAAACAAAAGGTCTTTTGGATGAAAGAATTTCTGAAATGAACGAAGCTAGAGAAAAACTCTTGGATCAAATGCAAAAACTTGAAGATCATTTAATCAAAATAGGAGAAAAATAATGTTTGGATTCTTAAAAGACAAGCTAAAAAGTGCAATTTCTAATTTTACTAAAAAAGTCAAGGATCTTGTTGAGGATGAAGAGTTAGCTAAACCTTTTCCAAAAGCAAAGAAGAAAAAAGAAGTTAAGAAGAAGGAAGTTAAGCTCAAAAAGGAAAAAGTTGAAGTAAAGTCTGAATTTAGAGAAATTGAAAAGAAAATCGAAGAAGCAAAGGAAAAATTAGTTGAAACTCAAGAAGAAAAGAAAGGTTTTTTCTCAAAATTATTCGGAAAGAAGGAAAAGATTGAAGAAAAACCAGAAATAAAAGAAAAAACAGAAGAAGAGGTTGAAAAAGAAATAGAAAAGAAAGGATTCTTCACAAAAATATCTGAAGCAGTAACTAAAACATCATTGAGCGAGGAAAAGTTTGATGTTTTGTTCTGGGATTTAGAAGTTATTTTATTGGAAAATAATGTTGCAGTAGAAGTAATTGAAAAAATAAAAATAGATATGAAAGAAATATTAGTTAAGGGAAAAATCAGCAGATTTGATGTTGAAAAAACAATTCTTGAAACTCTGAAGAAAAGTATTGACCAAATATTAACATTTGATAAAATTGATTTGCTAAAAGAAGCAAAATCAAAGAAACCTTTGATTTTATCTTTTGTAGGAGTAAACGGTTCAGGAAAAACAACGAGCATTGCAAAATTAGCAAATTACTTCCAAAAAAATAAATTAAAAGTTGTCATGGCTGCTTCAGATACATTTAGAGCTGCAGCAATACAACAATTGGAAGAGCATGCAAATAAACTTAATATTAAATTAATTAAGCACGATTATGGTTCAGACCCTGCTGCTGTTGCTTTTGACGCAGTAAAATATGCTCAAGCAAATGGTGTTGATATTGTCATGATTGACACAGCAGGAAGATTGCACAGCAATACAAATCTTATGGAAGAAATGAAAAAAATAATAAGAGTTGCAAAACCTCACTATAAAATATTTGTTGGAGAATCAATAACCGGAAATGATTGTGTTGAACAGGCTCAGCAGTTTAATGAAGCAGTTGGAGTCGATGGAATTATTCTTTCAAAAGCAGATGTTGACGAAAAGGGCGGTGCTGCTATTTCTGTAAGTTACGTTACTAAAAAACCAATAATGTATATTGGCACTGGACAGACTTATGACGATATTGAACCTTTTAATAAAGAAAAGATTATAAAGACATTAGGATTGTAAAGATTTATATATTCTATTCTATCCTTATATTTATTATGGTTAGTGATTTTTTAGTTGGTGTATTGGGAGAAGTTCTCGTTAAATTGATTTTAGGAGCTATTGCTGCCGCAATATTGGGTCTGATTGCAGTCTATATCTATTCAGCATTCGCATTAATGGCTATTGCAAAGAAAACACGTACAACTCCGCTTTGGTTTGCTTGGGTTCCAATACTTAATGTTGTTCTTGTTCTTAAAATGGCAAAAATAAAATGGACATGGGTATTTGCTTTGTTTTTGATTTTAATTCCAGTTATGGGTAAGATGTTAATTGCGGCAGGAATAGTTTATGTCTGGTGGAAAATATGCAAGCACATGCATAAACCAGAATGGTATGCAATATTAATGATTGTTCCTTTAGTTAATCTAATTGTACTTGGTTATTTGGCTTGGGGAAAATAATTATTCTTTGAATTCTTTAGCACCGACTCGCGATTATCTTTTGGTTTATATTTAATCGTTGGAGCTCCGCAGGAGCCAACCCTCCCAACTCTTTTTATTGCTTAATATCTATCGCTCGGTAAATGGTGCTAAAGAAATTATTCTTTAAATTCGATTTTTCCGTCTAAATATGTTCCTTGGTGCAGTTTAACTGGTCTCCAATCGTCTTGTACTAATTCAGCATTCAACCATTCAGCCAATTCCTTCGGATTTCCAATTGTTGCGCTTAACGCAATGATTTGAACGTTTTTCAGAACTTCTTTTAATATTGTTATTAAAACTTCTAATGTTGGGCCTCTTCCTGGGTCGTTTAGTAAGTGAATTTCATCGACAATAATGACGGCTACATTTTTCAGCCAGTCAACTCTGTGTCTTATTAACGAATCTAACTTTTCTGATGTTGTGATGATTAGGTCTTGCTGATGTAATCTCGCATCAACAGAATCCATATCTCCAATGCTTAACGCAACTTTAATTTTATCTCCATAATCTTTTTTAAAGTCTCTGTATTTTTCAGTTGCTAGAGATTTTAATGGAGCAATGTAAATTGCTTTTCCGACATGGTTGAATATTGAGTTTAATGCGGCCAATTCTGCTATTAATGTTTTTCCCGATGAAGTTGGCGTTACAACTAGTAAATTTTTCCTTTTTAATAATTCTGCATCTATTGCTTTTTTCTGAGAAGGTCTTAATTCAGTAATTCCTCTCTTGATTATTGATTCATATAGAAATGGATGAATTTCTTTTTTTATTGATTCGATTTCCATGAGTTTGAGAATTAACAGTTATTTAACTACTTTACGTTAATTGTATATTCAAAATAATCATCATACGGATTCTCAAGTTTCATCATTTCTTTTACTGAAAGCTTCTCAAAATACCTTCTAAATGGTCTCATCGAGTTTCCGTGAGCCGAAATAGCAACGTTCATTTTATACTTTTTCATAAATATTAAAGTGTCTTTTATGAATTCCTTCACTCTTCTCTCAACCATTTTGATTGATTCTCCTTTCGGGGGAGGAAAATCATAATCTCTGTGCCACTTGTCAAACTTTTCTTTTCCGTATTTTGCAATTATATCTTTGTGATATTTTCCTTCAAAATTTCCATAGCTTCTTTCAATCATTCTGTTATCAGTCATTACTTTTCTGCACTCTGGATGATATTTAAGAACATAATTTAACGTATCTTTAGATCTTGAAAGTGTAGTTTGTACAGCAATATCTATCTGCTTATTTTTTAATTTAGAAGCAACTTTCTTGGCTTGTTTTATTCCTAATGGAGTTAATTTTGCATCCAGCCAGCCGGTAAATCTTTTATCTCTGTTAAATGTTGTTTGACCATGACGGAATAGATAGATGTGAAATTTCATTTCAATTCTTCCTCAATTCTTAGCAATTGATTGTATTTTGCAGTACGTTCTCCGCGAGCCGGAGCTCCTGCTTTGATTTGTTTGCAATTCAGTCCAACTGCTAAATCAGCAATCGAAGTATCTTCTGTTTCTCCGCTTCTGTGGCTTACCATTACTTTCATTTTATTTCTTAGAGCTAAATTTGCAGCAAAAATTGACTCTGAAACTGTTCCAATCTGATTCATCTTTAATAATAATGAATTGCAACTATTAAACTTAATTGCATGTTCTATTCTATTCTTATTCGTAACAAGTAAATCATCGCCAACAATCTGAATTTTGTTTCCGATTTCTTTATTCAAAACATAAAAACTCTGCCAGTCATCTTCTGCAAATGGATCTTCAATTGAAATTATTGGATATGTTTCAGTTAATCCTTTGTAAATATCAACTAAATCAAATGCATCATAGCTTTTTCCTTCTAAAGTGTATCCGTCTTCAGATTTTAAATTAGAAGCAGCAACATCTAACGCTAATTTTACATCGTAGCCAAGTTCTTCTGCAGCATTAAGTATTTCATTTATTGGTTCTTCAACTTCTTCCATTTGAGGAGCAAATCCTCCTTCATCTCCAACATTAATTGCCATTTTTCCGTATTTTTTCAACAGCCTTTTTCTTAATTGATGGTAAATTTCAGAACCTGCTCTTAAATTTTCTCTAAACGTCTTTTCTTGAGGAACAACCATATATTCCTGGAAATCGAGTTTATTCCCGGCATGCATTCCTCCATTAATTATATTGAAGAATGGCATTGGCATTGAAAACTTTTTATTTTTTGCAATTTTTCCAAATGTTTTGTATAGAGGTTCATTATTTTCAATACTTTGTGATTTTGCAGCTGCCAAACTTATTCCTAATATTGCATTTGCTCCATATCTTGACTTACTTTTTGTTCCATCTTCTTTAATTAGAAATTTATCAACTGCTTCTGCATCAATTTTTCTTCCCACTAATTTTTTACCCAACAAATTAACATTATTTACCGCCTTCAAAACACCTTTTCCAAAAAATCTTGCATTTTTATCCCTTAATTCAATTGCTTCATGAGAACCAGTTGAAGCTCCTGACGGAACGATTGCTCTTGAAACGCCCTTAGACGTATGTATCTCAACTTCAACTGTGGGATTTCCTCTAGAATCTAATACTTCTCTGCCTAACACCTTCCTTATGAGCATAATGTATGTTTTAAGAATGAGAGTTTTTAAAGATTACTTATTTTATTCAGTAAAGTTTCGTGAATGTTATATTCTTTTTATCCCAATCGACAATAACTCTGCGACTATCTTTGAGTTCTTTGTTGTTTAATTCTTCCAATACTTCTCTTTTTCTATCTTCACTAAGATGTGTGGCTTTGATTTTACGGAAATATTCCTTGAATGTGTAGTGCGTTCTTTGTTTGGAGAAAAACCAGTTCAAAGCATCTGTTATGGCTTTATTTATATCAAAATTCACACCTATGCCAATAGATACTTTATTATTCTGTGCATTATTCATTTAGACTAATCCTTTCTCTTTCTTTGCAATTCTTCTGTATTTTCCGTATTTATCATCCGGAGAATATTTTGCAGGTTTAGGAGAAAGTGTTTTTTTCTTACAATGTTCTGACTTCATAGTAAACGTTCCACAAACCTGGCATTTGTAAATTCTCTTCATTCTTCTGCCGCTTCTTTAGTGAAGCTTCCAGTTCCGTCGTGTTTTTTGATTTCTGCTATAACTTCTTCTATTTTTTCATCAAGTAATTTTTCATCTTTCTTAACATCGTCAGATTCCATATTTATTCTGTAAGCTCCAGCTCCCAGATATCTGACTTGAGCATTTTTTAACTTTTCAATATCTTTTAGTAATTTTTTGATAATTTCAACTCCATCATCTGCATAAGTGCTTAGCTTAAGAATTCCGCCAACAGGTATTTGCTCTACTTTGAATCTTTTTGCAATCATTTCCTCAATTTCTTTTTTATATTCTTTAGGAATCTTCAAATCTTCAGCTTTTATTTTTCCTGCCGCAATTTGTGCAAATCCGTGATATACCATTCCATACTCTTCAATTATTGGTTTGGAAATCTCATGATAGAACGCTTTTACATCTTTTTTGTATTTTATCGCAATTAATTCAAGTATTTTTTCTGCTTTTTGCTCTTGTTTTATCTCTTCAAGCTTGTTTCTTCTTAAAGTTTCATTAACTCTTCTCAATGACAAATCAATGTACCCTCTTTCTTTATTAACGCTAAGAACTTTGCAAACAATAATTTTATTTTCAACAACAAAGTCTCTTATATTTCTTATTCTTCCCGGGCTAATTTCAGAAATATGAACCATTCCGCCTTTGTCGTAGTCATCTACATGGACAAAAATGGAGTTTGGATTAATTTTAGTTACAGTACAAAGAACAATTTCTCCTTCATCTGGAAAGCCTTCTCTTTGATAAAGCATAGTGATTTACTGAAGTGCCTCAAGAACTCTTGCTTTCAATGCAGCTTTTCCGCCGTTTGGCTCTGCAAGAATATTCCCGCAAACAATGCACGCAACTTTTATAGTTGCTTTATCGAAAAAAATTTGTTCGTTTTTGCATTTGGGGCATCTTATCTTTACAAATTTGCTGTCTGGTTCCGATTTCATTGTCTCAAACCTCGTTTGCGGCTTGAAAATTTTATTGAAATTTTCATTGTTTGAACTCCACTTTTTTAGCTCTTTTACCACTTCTTTGAACATGCTGCTTTTTACAAGTTGAACACTCATATCTCAAATCTGTTTTTTTAGTCTGTTTTTTTCCAGTCATTTTTGGTTTAGGCGGTTTAGAATACCTTCCGTGGTTTCCAACTCCTCTCCATAAACCTCTTTTCATAATTCTTACTTTTGCTCCTCTGGAAAGTGGATGAGAAGTTCCTCTTGTTCTTTTTTTAGCTATTAGTATTTTGTGCATAGAATGTTTTCTGCAATAAGGGCAGTATCTGTTTTTTTGTTTTGGTAATTTCATTTTTTAGTTTGTACTTATCTATTATTATTTGGCCTGTGTTTTGGTTTTGTTCGTGATTTTTTAACCGCATTTTATTTTAAACTGCTTTCGCTCTATTAGTTTTAAGGAGCATGTCTGCGATTTCTGGTCTTAAATCAATTTCTTCATGCTGGTTGAATGGCCCATAAATCTCAAGGTCAACCCCAACAAATTTGGGTATGGCTTCCGTTACTTTGACCTTTTTAAGCTTATTATTTTCCTCCTTGATAGCCATATTTAAGTCTTTCTGTTCAAGTTTGGCTTCTGCCGCTCTAGAACCGGGCTTTTGGGAGGTTAGAACAGGTTCCAAAACATCATATCTAAACTCAGAAATAATCTTAATTTGAGCGTTAAAGAAGTCTTTTTCTTCGGGCAGAAGCGCGCTTGCATCTATTATATTTGAGCCTGTTTTTGCCTTATTTATGGCCATTTCCATTATTTTTCTCTCTCTTCTATCGAATATATCTCTAATTATTTTTCTTATGTTGTTGAGCTGGATTTTGATTGCATTCTGCTCATTTTCATACCCTTCCATGAATTGGTCAAGTCTTGGTTTTTCATTTAGAGTATTATTTTTCTCTTCCACATACTCATTAAGTTCTTTGAAGAATTTAGGATCTAGCTTTTGCAGGTCATCCTGGTTCTTTTCCCTCCTTAGAATTTCAAAAAGTGTTTCGTAAGTAATTGCCATCTATTCCCCCATTATTTTTGAGTAGCGTTGTTATTTATATGTTTTTGTTTTTAATGATGTTATTAGCATAGTTTTTGCCGTCAAAATGCGAGACTCGGTAAACTATGAGAAGAATATTGCCGGGAGGGGGTGTTCTTTGCAATTAGCAAAGCGTGCACGACTAAATGTCAGGTATTGTCTTACGGGAGTACGGCAGTTAACGATTTGTAATTTGTAGAATGGGTCGAGCCGATGGCGAAATGTTTTCTTTTAGTAATTATTACGAAAAGAATTTTGCATAGGATTTCCTGCTAAGTTCGAATCAAGATAGCTTTCGCAAGTTATAATAAAAATAAAAAAAAGAAACCCGATTTTGGGAAACCCAAAATGGGCCCATTTCGATTTTATCGAAATTGGGAATCAGCTTTAAGCTGAT
>JBBSYT010000055.1:0-2761 GCA_038045085.1 Nanobdellota archaeon | reverse complement strand
TTACCAACTTCATTCAAAATAGAAGGCAACATCAATTCAAACAAATCTCTTATTTCCTTAGAATTTATACTTAAAGTATAACAATTCTTACTACTCATCTTGCTAATCTTTCCATCAACATTAAACAATTGCTTAAACATACTGCGATAAACTCCTAAAACTTCAACTCGCGCATCTCTAAACCTCAGTCCTCTATCTTCAAAGTTACCATCTCCTATAAAATATCCAAAAATTTGTCCAAATGTATGATTTAATGTTTCAGGAATAATCAAATTTCTATGTTTATAACTAACAATCGGAACCATCTGTAAGACTTGTTGAGTTCCAAAATTATTTTGCAAGTTCTCAAAAACTTCAAAGGAAGTAGGATACTCCTGATTCAGAACTCTCCTAAATTGCCTAGGAGTTATTCCAATATTACTGCAAACTTCTTTTCTATTAAACCCTTTATCTCTCAATTCTTTACTAATCTCTTCTCCTTGCTCAATAGATATCTTTCCAATTTTTTTTAATTTAAATTGAGGAATGGTTCTCTCTTCCCCTTCAATTTCCATTTTTCCAACTTGAGCAACAAAATCTCCCACTTTCAGATTTTTCGCTTCCTTCTCAGCAACTCCAAAATCATCAATCGAAAAGAACCTGTGCAAACTAGAACAATTAATCTGGCAATTAGTTTTTATATTATAAATCTCCTTAACATCTGGATTGACAAAGACTTTTTCATTATCCTCATTACCAAATTTCATTTCAGAAAAACTAGCAGAGATAACTTTATTTCCTTCTTTCATATCCTTAATCTCGATAATGTTCCCATCACTTAACTGTATCAAAGAATCTCCAGTCAAACAAGCGTGGCCCACTATATTCCCACCAATTGCTGTAGTAGGATCTCCAAACATCATCGCAGGATTTGCCATGACTTGATTAGTAACATATATTGCCACGTTATGCTGCTCAGCAAGTTTCATTAAATGATGCAGATACTTATTGAGTTTCTGTTGCCTGTCTGCAAGCTGTCCTCTACCGGCAAATTCTGCACGAAAGTGTGCAGTAAGTGAATCAATAATTATTAATTTAATAGGTTCTTTCTGATCTTTGATGAGTTCTGTAATCTTGTCCAAAAGTAAAATCTGATGATCAGAATTGAAGGCGCGAGCAACCAAAATATTTTTCAAAACTTTCTCAGGATTTGCTCCAATGCCTTCTGCAATTTGTCTTATTCTGTCCGGCCTAAATGTGCCTTCTGTATCAATAAAAACAGCCTTGCCAGCAGCTCCGCCTTGTTCTTTAGGCATCTGAACATTTACAGCCAAGGTCAAACCAAGTTGAGTTTTACCAGATCCAAAAGCTCCATAACATTCAGTAATTGCGCGGGATTCAACTCCCTTGCCTCCAAACAAATCGTTTAGGCTTTTACTTCCTGTAGTGATATATATAACTTCAGAGCGGCGTTTGTCAAACTCCATTCCATCAGTAAATCCAAGTTTCATCATTCCGCGCGCAGCCTGAATTGCTTTGCGCGCAACAGCTTCACCAACCCCTGCCAAGTCAGACAAAGCGGCAGGAGACATAACAGCAAGCCCCATCAGATCATAGACTCCAGCAGCTTCCAGCTTCATCGCAATTCCTGGCCCAATTCCTGGAATGTCTGTTAACTTGCCTTCATTCTCCTCAGTTGCAGCGTCCTCTTTCTCTTTTGCCATTCATCCAAACCCTTATCCCGATATATAAACATTTTATCACTCAAATATAGTCTATAAAACTAATTTAAAATAAAACAATATATCCAAGAATTACATCAGCTGCAATAAAGGAGTAAAACAATATAGTCTCAAAAGAACCACCAACAGCTAATTTTCCATGAGCAACTGATTTGAATGGCCAGAAAGGTTTTATCCCTTCAATATTCCATGCGTCAAGAAGCAAATGAAGTCCATATCCTAAAAAGAAAGGGAAAGAATAAACTGGCCAAAGCCACGTGAGCAAAAATGTTACAGCGAAACAGAAAGTAAAGCTGTGCATAAATCCCCTCGGCTTAAAGAACAAGCGAAACGGCTTAAGAAAGAAATGCTTCTTTCCTGACAAAAGCGAATCAATATTAGGTAAAACAGTAGCTATTAAAAAAACAAGAATATAACTCGTAACATGAACAACATTAGGTAAGAGCAAAATCATGAAAAATATACCTACAGAAATATGAGTCTTATTTAACATTATAAGTTAAAACTCTTTAGAATTTTAAACCTATTGTAATTCATTCTATGCTTAAATGTTCATGAATAATAACCCATCTTTCACTTGATTTTGAAATAACGTTTGTGCCTCTGCCATGTCCCTCCTTAAATTTTCCATTAACAATGCCTTTCCATGCAAAGTGATATATGCAAACAGCAAAATTGTTTTCCAAAACAAGCCATTTAACATCTTTTATCATATAATTCTCATCTCTTATTTTATTAAATGTGTTAATGAAAGCTTTTTCAATTTGTTCTATTCCAACATGACTTCCATCTGAAAACCAATAAACAGCATCGTCTGAAATTAATGGTTTAACATTATCGAATACATGAGAGTTCGCAGCTTTTTCATATTCTTTAAGAAATGCTGTGACTTCTTCCAATAATTTATTCATGCAAAATTAAATACATTCAAAATTTAAACCTTAGCTTCAAGTTCCTTAGTAAATTCTTGCGAAGCAATGTCTAAACCTTAGCTTCAAGTTCTTTGATAATCTCGCTAACAGAAATATCAGATATTCCAT
>JBBSYT010000054.1:0-1637 GCA_038045085.1 Nanobdellota archaeon | reverse complement strand
ACAATTATTGCTATGATTACTCCAGCTAAAAAAGCCCAAGCTCCCAATAAGTTGCTTTTTGCTTTTGGCATTATCATTACCTCCTTTTATTATAATATCGACGCAAATTGCTTTTTTAAACCTTTTTATTACTATTCTAGGTTATATATTTTAGAAAATAGAAATGTTTATAAACCATTGTAACTGCAGAATAATTACAGATGAAATCAAAATTATTTGTTTTAACTTTAATGATAGCAGCACTTTTATTTTTCGTCGCTGCAACTTTGACAATGTCGCCTTTAGAGATAACTGACTCAATTGCTTTTGGCACTAATCTAAACAAAACAATAACAGCAACACTGACTTTCAACAACAATGGAACTACAGATGTATCAGGAACAATCACAGCTTCTTCATTTATATATAGTGCTGTGTCTTTATTCCCAAGCACCGGATTAACAATAAGCTTTAATCCAAGCTCTATAACAATTCCAGCAGGTTCTTCAATTTCAACTTTAGCAAGCGTAGTTGCTCCTTATAATGCTTATATGGGAACATATACATCAACCCTGACTTTAAACACAGAAACTTTCCCATTAAATGTTGTAATAAAATCTCCAGATTATAAGAAAAATTTAAAAATAAATGAAGATGACACCACTTTCCCAGATTCAATCAGAGTGGGAAGCGATTTCATAATAAAATATAAAGGCAATTATATTAAAAACTTAGCTTCTACAGATGCTTCAAATGTAGCTGTCGATGCTTGGCTATATGATGAAACTGACAAGAAAATAGTTTCAAAAGATAGCTTGACTTTAGGAACAGTAAAAGATGGAGATGAAGAAGAATTTGACGATGATTTGGAATTAATCACAGATAGCTTAAATTCAGAGCATTCTTATTCTCTTTTTATAAGAGCATATAGTGAAACAGATCCTTCAAACTATTTTGCAGAAGAAGAAATAGCAGACATTGACTTAAAATCAGAAGAAGATTTATGTGATGTAGGTGACTTAGAAGTATCTGATTTAGATAAAGATGATATAATTTTCCATGGAGATAAAATTTCTCCAGGAGAAAAAATAACAGTTCCTGTAACTGTTGAAAACAAGGGAAGCAGCACAATCAAAGATGTTGTTGTAAGAGCATGGATATGTAAAGATGATACAGCATGCACTTGGGATGACGATCATTTGGATGAGTACACTGTTTCAAAGCTTGATGCTAAGACAATAAATGAGGACGATGAAGCAACTTTTGAAATTCCTCTGGCAATAGATGAAGATGTTGATGATGGGGATTACAGACTAAGAGTGGAGGCTTATGAAAAAGGAGAAGATGATAATAATTGTTTTGGAGATGATGTTTCAATTGAAATTGAAAAAGAAGATGAGGAATTAATAATAGAAAAGATAACTATCCCAAGCCAGCTTGCATGTGGAGAAAACTTCAATGTTGATGCTAGGGTAAGCAACATAGGTGATGATGATTTAGAAGACATTATTGTTAAGGTATTTGAACAATCTGGAAAACTTGGAATAAATAAAAACTCAGATTCTTTTGATTTAGACAGCGATGACTCAAAAACAGAAACCTTCAGCTTCAAAATTCCTAGTTCAGCAACAGAAGGAGATTACACTTTTATTGTTTCT
>JBBSYT010000053.1:0-5716 GCA_038045085.1 Nanobdellota archaeon | reverse complement strand
AAGGACTCGCAGTGGTTATTTTGTAAAGTTTCGCCTTTCCGACTTCTCTTGTTTATGCAACAATTTTGTTTTTTTCAAGTTTTGCCCAAAATAATCTTAAGGTTGCATAACCGACCCCAGAAAGTTCTGCTATGTTAGTCATACTGTAATCAAAATCATCGTTAATCACTAAAAAGTCTAAAACTCTAAGTATGGGCGTATCTCCAAAAATATTCAAAAATATGCTTTTATCATTTGACATAGCTAAAGGTTATTCGTTCATATATATAAATGTTTCTATCTTTAGCCGATAAGGGCTATGTATAGACATAGCACTGGACAAGTCCACCAAATGCTTTTAAATAGAATATCGCAATCGAACTAAATGAAACTCAGCGATGTTGATTACAATCACATTCGAACTAACATATTAAAAAAGCTATATGCGCATGGAGCGTTCAGCAAAGGTCACATACTTTTCGAAAGATTAATGCATGGCGTTCCCTCTCATTTATCCGGTTACGTAAAAGATGTGCTTAAGAATTTGATGAAAGAAGAATTTGTTTTATTCTACGGAAAAACAAAACATGGAAATGCTTATCAGTTAAATATTAAAAAACTAGATGAAATAGAAAATATTGTTACTAAGAACTAATTTTTTAAATTTGTAATTAAACGAAAATCATTTGACCGGGGTGCCCCTAGTTCGAACTTAGCAAAGCAACAAAAGCAAGATTGTTTTCGTATTAATTACAAAACAACTAGCGTTGTCGTCATCATCTAGGACGTATAAAGCCTTATATATTAATTTAAATTAGAATCAGTATGAGGAAATACTACGAAGTTAATGAAGCAGAAGACTTGATTCCTTTGCTTAAACCAAGGATTGTTAATTTAGTTAAGTTAAACTCGGCAATTAATTTTCTTGAATCAGTAGATATTCAGTATGATGATGCGTATGAAACAATAAAACAAGATGTTTTAATGAACAAGAAATTTCATGACTATTCTTTAAAGTTCTGCAGAGAAGTTGAAAACTTGCTTAAAATCGGAGTTGTTTTAAGAGATGTTGAGGAAGGAGTTGTTAATTTCTTTGGATTGCACGGAGGAAAAGAAATATTTTTGTGCTGGAAGATAGGAGAGCATAAAATAGATTCTTGGTATGAAGTTGGTTCTGAATATGAATTAAAAAAACCGCTAAGTGAGTTAAAGAAAAAGGTTTAAATTATCCCGACAACATTCGGCTTTATTTCTTAATAAGAGTTAATTCCACTGGACAACCGCGCGTGAGACTTATAAATAAGTTTTGTTTAATCAATATTAAAAAAAATAAAAGAAGTGGCTAAATCCGGTCAAAAAACCAGTTGATAGCCAATTAAGTTTTACCGCTGATAAAAAGATTAATCATCAAGTATATTAATTTTTCGGTAATGCCGGGGTGGCAGAATCCGGTCAATGCGACTGGTTGATGGCCAGTTGAGTTTTACCGCTCATGCGGGTTCAAAACTCTTCAATGGGTGAAATTCCCGTCCCCGGCGCACTTATTATTTAAAAAAATTAAAGAAAAGAATTTAGATTATTTTAAAAGTTACTAGTCTGCCTAGTATAGATTCTTGGTATGAAGTCAGTTCTGAATACGAATTAAGGAAACCAGTAAGTGAATTAAAGAAAAAGGTTTAGTTTTTTCTGTAAGCTCTATGTTCTCTTTCCCCAGCCATATGATATGCGTAAGCACATGTAATGCCGGCAATTCCTTGGCATACAAGAAGTCCGACAAAATCAGCGTATTGTTCTTGATGCGCATCAATAAGTCCGTATTCTTTTGCAAAATGAGCAGCAGTAACTACGGCGGCTCCAAAAAAAGACACCCCAAAAGTTGCTTTCCAAAGCCTATTCTCCATCCTTTTTTCTAATGAACTATTCACGCTCCGTCCAAACAAGACCTCATATAAAAACCTTACCAAAACCTTTATAAATCCCCCTGTCTGACATATACTCAGAGAGAAGAAAACGCGATTTAGAGGCTTTTTTCTCAATAAGGAGCCTAGAATGAAGTTAAAACCGATATTACCGAGTTTAAAGGAAAAGAAAAGATACTTATCGTTTGAAATAATAAGTGATAATTCTATCCCAGTAAACGAAACTGAAAAAGCAATCTATGATTCAGTGTTAAACTTCTTAGGAACTTTTGAAGCAGGAAAGGCGAGTTTAATGTTTCTTAATGATAAGTACTCAAATAACAACGGAGTAATAAAAACAAATCACAAATACACAGATAAAGTTAGAACAGCTTTAGCGTTAATAAAAACAATTGACAGCAAAGAAGTCATTGTCAGAACAAGAGTTGTTTCAGGAACTTTGAAAAAAGCAATATCAAAATATTTAATAATAAAAAAGCAAGAGGTAGAAATCTAAAATGGTAAAAGAAGAAATGCAGCCAGCACAGCATCAGATGATGGGGTACGACAGAGCAATAACAATGTTTAGCCCAGATGGAAGATTGCTTCAAGTTGAATACGCAAAGAAAACAGTTAAACAAGGTTCAACAGCAGTTGGAATAAGATGCAAAGACGGAGTATTACTAATCGCAGATAAAAGAATTGTTGACCCGTTAATCGTTATTGATTCAATAGAAAAAACATTTATGGTTGACAATCATATTGCAGTTACTGCCGCAGGAATATTATCTGATGCAAGAGTTCTTGTTGAAAGAGCGCAATTAACTGCGCAGCAGCATAAAATAACATATGATGGTGCAATTGACGTGCTAAGTATCGTAAAAGATATTTGTGATTTGAAACAAATAACAACACAATCCGGCGGTTACAGACCATTCGGTGTTTCATTATTAGTTGGAGGAGTTGACGATACAGGAGTGAAATTATTTGAAACAGACCCAACAGGAATATTCTTTGAATATAAAGCAACAGCAATCGGAGAAGGAGAAACAGTTGTTGATGAAATACTTCATGCGGAATACAAAGATAATATGACAATAAAAGATGGATTAAAGCTTGCAGTAAAAGCATTGGCTAAAGCAATTGAAGACTTTGATCCAAAAAGATTGGATGCAGCATATATTGATGCAAAGACAAGGATGTACAACAAGATACCAATGAAAGACATCGAAGATGCAGCATCGTCTGTGAAGAGGAAATAATGGTTGATGTAGATAAAGCTGTTTTTGCAAGACTTCAGAAAAAAGGAACTCAGTTTGAGATTCTAGTTGATCCAGAACTTGCACTTAAAGCAAAAGAAGATTTGAAAAAAGGGAAAGATGTTGAATTAAGTGAAATTCTTGCAGCAGACGGAATTTTCTTCGATACAAAGAAAGGAACAAGAGCTGGAAAGAAAGATTTGATAATTGCATTTGATACAGATGATATAGATGTTATTGCAAAGATAATACTTAGAGAAGGAAAAATTTATACCACTCAAGATCAAAGGCAAAAACAAAGTTCAGAAAAATGGGACAGAATAGTAGCACTAATTTCAATGAATGCAATTGATGTAAAAACAAAACTTCCAATTCCTAAAAAAACAATTGAAGATGCTTTGCATAAAGCTGTTTTCAGAATTGATGAACATAAAAAAGTTGAAGACCAAATACAGGACGCAATAAAAAAGATAAAAGAACACATTCCATTGTCTTTCAATCAAAAAACAATTCAGATAAATAACATCGCCCCAAATATGGTAACTCCGTGTTTGAATTTGAGCAAAAATTTAGGTTCAATAACAAAAGAAAACTGGAACCATGACAAAAGCTTAACGCTTGTTGTAGCAATTCCAGCAGGACTCAAAGAAGAGTTCATAGACAAATTGAATGCAATTACTCATGGTAATGCAGATATAAAACTAATAGATTAAAGGTGAAATAAAAATGAGTGAATTAAAAACAAAAGAAAAAACGATTGTCGTTCCTGGAGAAATCCTAGCAACAGGAATGGACTACCTTCCAAGCTATGGAACATACAGAGAAGGAGATCACATAAGAGCTGGAAAATTGGGCATATTAAATGTCGACGGAAAAGTTTTGAAAATAACTTCAATATCCGGACGCTACTTGCCTAAAAGAGGAGACACAATAATTGGAAAAGTTATTGACGTGACAATGAACGGATGGAGAGTTGAAACTAATTCTCCTTATTCAGCAATGTTAATGCTGAAAGACGCGAGCAATGAATTCATAGAAAAAGGTGCAAATCTTACAAGGATTTTCAACTTTGATGACTACATAGTATGCGGAATAACAAGCGTTTCTTCGCAAAGACTAATTGATTTAACAATGAAAGCGCCAGGCTTAAGAAAATTAAGAGGCGGACAAATAATGGAAGTCAATACCCACAAAGTTCCAAGAATAATTGGGAAAAATGGAAGTATGGTTTCAATGATTAAACAAGCTACTGGATGCAACATTGTTGTTGGCCAAAATGGCTGGGTTTGGTTAAATTCAGAAGATGCTAAGATGGAACTTTTAGCAATTGAAACAATCAAAAAGATTGAAGCGGAAGCTACTTCTTCAGGATTGACTGACAGAATAAAAGAATTCCTTGAAAAGAAAACTGGAAAAAAGATTGAAGCAAGAACAACTGAACATCACGAATATCGGGAGGTGTCACAATGAGCTATAAGAAAAGAGTCGACGGAAGAAAATTCGACGAGACACGTCCTATTGAAGCAGAAGTCGGTGTGATTAAAAGAGCCGATGGTTCAGCAAGATTCAAAATAGGACAAACAGAGGCATGGGTTGCTGTTTACGGACCTAGAGAACTTGTTCCGAGATTTATGCAAAATCCTCAGAAAGGAATTTTAAGAGTACACTACAACATGATGCCATTCTCCGGACACGGAAACAGAGTCCGACCTGGAGGAAACAGAAGAAGCAAAGAATTAGGAATGGTAATCAGAGATTCATTACTTCCTGTAATAAATCTAAATGATTTTCCTAATGCTGTTGTTGATGTTTTCATCGAATTCCCGCAAACAGATGCAGGAACAAGATGTGCAGCAGTAACTTGTGCGGCAATGGCTTTGGCTGATGCTGGATTAGTAATGTCAGATATGGTTGCTGCAATTGCAGTTGGCCGTGTTGATGACAAAATTGTTGCTGACTTAAACTATGACGAAGAAGCATACGAATGCGATGCAGGAGTAACAGATATTCCTGTTGCAGTAATTCCAAGCACTGGAGAAATTTCACTTCTTCAAATGGATGGAATAACAACTAAAAAACAGCTGTTCGAAGCACTCGAATTAGCAAAAGATGTTTCAAAAAAACTTTACGAAGTTCAAAAATCAGCTTTGAAAAAGAAATACAAAGTAAGCGAGGCTTAAAATGATAATAGATAAAAGAAAAATAATCGACATGATGGCAAAAGGACTTCGTTTAGACGGAAGAAACGCTGACGAATTCAGAAAAATCAAAGTTGAATACGGAATAACAAAATCAGCAGAAGGCTCTGCAAGAGTTACTCTTGGTGACACTATTGTTATTGCTGGAGTCAAAATGGAAGTTGCTAAACCATACCCAGACACACCAAATCAGGGCGGATTAATGGTTGGTGCAGAACTTCTACCTATGTCTTCCCCTGAATTCGAATCAGGACCTCCAAGCGACTGGGCGGTTGAAGTTGCCAGAGTAGTTGATCGAGGAGTTCGTGAAAGCCACGCAATTGATGTACAAAAATTAGTTATCAGAAAAGGGGAACTGGCTTGGAACGTTATTGTTGACATA
>JBBSYT010000052.1:0-5945 GCA_038045085.1 Nanobdellota archaeon | reverse complement strand
GTTTCGCTTTCTAACTTTTCACCAAGCTCCATAATTAAGCTAGTTTTTCCTGTCCCTGGATTTCCATAAACAAAAATACATGAAATTGCCGAATTCATAAGAATAGGTGCCAATTCCATGATGAGCTCATTCTTTTGTTCTGTTCTATGAAGTAATCCGCCTGGCGGTATTAATGCATAGATTAAATCCCTATTTTTGTAAATAGGGTTTCTCAAAACACTTTCAAAGCTTATTTCTGTCATTTTCTTAATTTCCCCCCAATGTATCGCCCGGCAGAGCCGTGCGAACATTTCGGTTACCCGAAATGATAAGCAAGTGAAGTTTCCTTCACACGCTAATGATGAGAATTGCTCCTTGTTTATATATCTTTCCTTTTCTTCCTTTTATGACATTATTTCCGATTGTTCTTTTGTCAGTTTTGATGCCTTTTAAGACCTATACCGCCAATCCTCAGAAAAGAAGTTTAAGATTCAAGGAAACGCAAGATTTATATATCTTATTCTTACTTGTAATACTTGTAAGAAAAATAACCAATGACACTAATTGAAGTTAAAACAGCGAAGATAACAGGGAAAGGACAGATTGCTATTCCAAAGGACATCAGAGAGCTAGAAGGATTTAACGAAGGAGACAAGATAGCTGTTCTCGCGTATGAAGATCATGTTGAACTAAGACCATTAAAGCAACTTAGAAAACTTGATTTTTCAAAGGAAAGTATGCAAACAGCACTAGCTAGTGAAAAAGTTCTTGCAAAAGACTGGGACTCTAAAGAGGAAGACAAAGCGTGGAGCAATTTGTAAAAGGAGACGTTGTTGTTTTGCCGTTTCCGTTCTCTGATTTGAGTGCATCGAAAAAAAGACCAGCACTAGTAATTACCAATCTGCACGGCGATGATTTAATATTAGTTCAAATCACAAGTAAAGAAAAATTTGACGGGTATTCTGTTTCTCTAAACGACAAGGATTTCAAACAGGGAAAACTTAATATGTCGAGCAACATAAGACCAAACAGACTCTTTACCGCAGAGAAATCAATTATAAATTATAAAATCGGTTCATTAAAAGAAGATAAAATGAATGATGCGATTAATAAATTAATTGAGATAATTAAGAAATAGGCGAAATATTCTGCCATTTTTAAAGAATTCATATAGAAATTTAAAAAGATAAACTATAAAAGTAAGATAAGATTGCCTAAATCATGTCATTATACGAGATACTGGTCAACAGACCTTGTGTGTGGATTCTAAAGGAGTTATACGAAGCTGAGGTTATCAACAGAAAGGTTTACACAATACGTGTTTCTGACCTCAAAAGAGTCATTAGAATAGAGAATCCCGATAAGTACATAAGAATCCTCGAAAGCAACGGATTGCTTCATGTTGACTCAATTAACGAAGATATGGTCATTTCTTTAAATCAGAAGGGGAAGGAGTTCTTCAAACTATTTGACAAATTGAAAATATTGATTGAAAGCCAGGTTAAAATAATCGAAGAAAAACCTATCGCGAGTATCGAGTATTCTTTAACTGAGCCCGAAAAGAAAGCACTATTTACAGTTTACAAAATAACAAAAGAAGTTGGAGATGAACTGCCGATTGATTCATTGATACTTGATAAAAAGCAAGATGTTGTTTATGATAAACTGCAAAAGTTAAATTTGATTGCAAGAGTTAAAAGTCCAAAAGGCAAAGGAATGACTATTAGTTTAACGCCGACTGGAAAGAGAGTAATACAGCAGGAAGTAAGCGAGAGATTAAAATGATAGAAGAAATAAAAATAAACGGAATCTACGAGCATTTCAAAGAGAAAAAGAAATATCAAGTTATTTGTCTAGCTCGAGACAGTGAAAATTCTAAAAGAGAAATTGCGGTGTATCGGGCACTTTATGAAGGCGAATACGGAAAAGGAACAATTTGGACAAGAGAGCTTAGCGATTTTCTTGGTTATAAGGAAAAAGACGGAAGGAAAATTAAACGATTTACTTTGACAGAATAATCTTTCTTAATTCTTCAACACTCATCTTAGTCTTTATCGCGTTATGATTATAATGCACTCTCGTGGCTTTTGCTTTGTTTATGATTGGTTCAAAGCTAGGAACAGGAACTCCTAGTTTTTTGCTTAAATCATGCAAATCATAAGAACCAACAATATCTAGTTCATTATAGATTAGTTTTAAGAACTTATCAGCTTCCGCAATCTCGGATTTCCGAGATGCGCCCATTTTGGCTTCGCCAAAATTGGGTTTGTCTTTATTGCTTTCAATCATTTTATTAATTAAATTCTTGTCATTTAATGAGCCAATATACATTGGACCAATTGCAATCCAATTATCTTTAAAATTATTATTAGAAACTTCATACGCCAATGTTTTAGGATTAAATAAAACGTATTTATGCTGTTTAATTATTTCTTCACATAATGTTTTTGATTTGATACATTTGAAAAACAATCTAACATAGTGTTCTTTTGCATAGGAAAAAATAGGAATCATTGCTTTCTCAAACTGAGCTCCAATTAACTGAACTTTTCTTGCTAAAATCCTCAAAGAACTCTCGTGCATAAACCCATTCCTAAATGAATTCGCCCAGTATATTCTCTTACAGACTGTCGGATAAGTTCCACAAAGAACGGAAGTATCTGTTGCAGTAACTCCTAAAATTCCATTTCTTGAAATTCGTTTAATGCTTGAATCTAAAAAATCATTCGGAGTTCCGAATGGGTCAACATCAATATAATCAAAACCATTTGATTTCAATAAGAACAAATTAGCATCTTCTGAAGAAAAATTAGCTTTAACTTTGTTTAGTTTAAAGTTCTTCTTTATTTTTTCAATAGAATTAATATCATTTACGAATATTTTCTTTATTTTGCCCTTCTTTAATTCCTTAATCAGCCTCATTGAACGAACACCTGTGCCAGCCATGATGTCCGCCATCTGCATCTTTGTATTTGGAACTGAATTAAGCAATAAAACTGTTAAATCTCGGTTCATCTTCATAACTGGATTGTAAAATACCTCTAATTTCTTAGAAACTTTAGGATTCTCGTCAATTTCAATAATTGCTTGTCCTTCTTGTATTTTCTTCATTTTATTCTGCTTAAATCCCCATTAAGAACAACTGGTTTCATCACTCCCAGTTCATCAGAATATGACATTTTTGGGATTCCATTCAATAGAAATATTTTTTTATTAAGAATATGCGCAAATGCCATTTCAATCAAGGCATTACCTCCGACATAATTTTTAATGTTATTTTTATCTTTATTTACCACAAGAATGGCATCTACTTTCTTTATCTCTTCGAAATAAGATTTTATTACATCTGACTCTATTTTTTCCCATTTATCTTCAACAGATACACGTCCATCGGCATATTTTTCAACATTAGCAGGAGTTGTATTATGAGATAAGTTTAATCTACTCTTTATTTCGAACATTTCTTTAGCAAAAGCCATACTTCCACAAATTGCTATTTTCATATATGCCTTTAATTATAAGAACTATTTAAACCTATCAAAAGTAATATAAATAAACCAAATATACAAAACCCATGGTATTGGAATATTTAACAATCGTAAATCTTTTTCTTAATGATTTCTTTGCAACACATATTGTGTTAATATCTCATATGTTTGCTGCCGTATTCCTTGTATTAACTGAAATGACAATAAACATGAGAGTCATAACCCCCATAATTGACGGAATGGAAGGTATGATGCTCGGAAATATTCCTTTGCTGCCAAGTTTGATAACTGCGTTTTTATTTGTAATCTGGGCAACAATCTCTATTTACATCTACCAATGGCTGTTCGAGTGGGTGTTAAAAAGATACGAAAATCAATTAACTTTACTGGTTATTGGAATTTTTCTCTTGGTAACGTTAGCAATTAACATTAAGTACAGGGATTAAGTTTAAAAACAACCTTCTAAACGATATTTCTTATGGCAATAAGA
Organism: Nanobdellota archaeon; assembly: GCA_038045085.1. Taxonomy (GTDB): domain Archaea; phylum Nanobdellota; class Nanobdellia; order Woesearchaeales; family UBA10107; genus UBA10107. The sequence continues at coordinate 1,988 of JBBSYT010000052.1, read as the reverse complement.
AGCCCGATATGCACAGTAGTTGGTCATGTAGACCACGGAAAATCATCAGTGCTAGATTGGATTAGGGGGAGCAATATTGTTGCTACCGAGCCTGGTGCAATTACGCAAAGCATAGGTGCTTCAAACATCCCATTAGAGATAATCAAACAAAAATGCGGAGTTTTACTTGAGAAGGTAAGGATTAACTTTACAATTCCAGGATTGCTTTTTATTGACACTCCAGGGCATGCCGCGTTTACAAATTTAAGGAAAAGAGGGGGGAACTTGGCAGATATTGCAATTGTCGTAGTTGATATTAACGAAGGATTTAAGCCACAGACAATTGAAGCAATTGAAATTCTTAAAAGCTATAAAACTCCATTTATAATTGCCGCAAATAAAATTGATTTAATAAATGGATGGACACAGAAGGAAAAATTAGTTCTTCAAAATATCGAACTGCAAAATGACTATGTAAAGCAGTTCTTTGAAGAAAAATTGTATACATTGGTTCGTTCATTATATGACGTTGGAAAAATGGATGGAGAAAGATTTGACAGAGTTACAGATTACACAAAACAAGTTGCAATTGTTCCTTGTTCTACAAGAACAGGAGAAGGCTTGCCGGAATTATTAATGTCTTTAATTGGAATGGCTCAGAAATATTTAGAAAAGAATTTAGAAATTAAATCTGAAGAAGCCAAGGCAATTGTTTTAGAAGTTAAAGAAGCAAAAGGACTGGGAAAAGCGCTTGACGTTATTCTATATGATGGAATTTTGAAATCGGGAGATAATATTGTTATTGGGGGATTGGAAAAACCAATCGTCACTAAAGTAAAAGCTTTATTTGTTCCTCAAAAAATGGGAGAGTTAAGATATGAAAAAACTAAATTTGATTCTGTAAAAGAAGTTATAGCTGCATCCGCAATAAGAATATCTGCAAATGACATTGAAACAGTTGTTTCTGGTGTTCCGCTAGTTTCAGCAAAGAACATTGAAGCTGCAAAAGAAGAGGTGCAGAAAGAGATTGAAGAAGTTACATTGCACACAGATCCAAATGGCGTTGTAATTAAAGCAGATTCCTTGGGAAGTTTAGAAGCATTAATGTTTTTATTAAGAGAAAAGAAAATTCCAGTTGGTTCAGCTTCAATCGGCAACATAACAAGAAAAGATTTAGCAACTGCCGAGACACAGCATGCGAAAGATCCTTTGTATGGAATTATCTTAGGATTCAATGTTAATTCAGATGTGTCTAATCCTAAAATAAAAATTCTGACTAACAATATCATTTACAAATTAATCGAAGACTTTGAATCGTGGAAAATTGATTTAGAAAAAAATATTGAACAGAAAGCACTCGAAGGATTAGTTAGACCTTGCAAGATTCAATTATTGAAGAATTACATATTTAGACAGTCTAGCCCCGCAGTTCTCGGGGTTGAAGTGTTAGCCGGAAAACTAAAAGCTGGAATGCCTTTAATGGATAAAAATGGAAAACAAATCACAACTGTTAAAGCACTTCAGGTTGAAAAAGAAAGTGTTAGTGAACTAGAAGAAAATAAACAAGGGGCAGTTTCTCTTGACCATGTTGTAATTGGAAGAACATTAGTTGGAGATGAAATACTTTATTCTTCAATTCCTGCTAATGATTTTAAGAAGATGAAAGAATTCAAACGCGCATTAAGTTCAAGGGAAGTTGAAACAATAAAAGAAATAGCTATAATCATGAGAAAAGAGAATCCTGTTTGGGGGATATGATGAGACACGCCAAATTAAAAATTTGTCTATCTCATTTCGTACAAGGTACTCAATGAGACATCTTAACTTCCTCAACTCCAAAGATTACAAAGAAATAGCTAAACAGATTAATGAACAATGGGATGCCGAATTTAGTTTTAAGGATTTTGTTATTAGAAGTTCAAAAGACAAAATTTACATAGTTTCTAGAGACTTAGAGAAGATTGACTACAAAAACTATAACATTGAACAAGCTGGTTTGTATATTGCAC
>JBBSYT010000051.1:0-1450 GCA_038045085.1 Nanobdellota archaeon | reverse complement strand
TCTATCCCTATTGGTATTTCGGGGGGTTTGGATTCTGCGATGAATTTTTCAAGGCAGATTTTTAAGCGAGAATTAAAAACAAATTTAGTTTTAGGAATTGTAAATACCCATCTTTTGTAGGGGCTCGCATTTCTTACTTCATTGTACAGCCAAACAATCCCTAATTTGTTCTCTTTCTGATAAACTCCAAACGCAAACCAATCGTTTGCAAATCTCTCTTCAAGAATTCCTCCTATGGCATAGCCTCTTTCTTCAAGTTTTGTTATTAACGGAATAGTCAGTTCAGTATTAACTTTATATTCATTTATTGGTTCAGTTTTTTTTGTTTTTGTTTCAATTCCTAAATTTCCATTCTGTTTTCTAACCTCTTCAAGAACGGAAAGTATTTTTGTTTTATCATCAATTACTTCAACACGGACTCTGCTTTTATATGCCTTACTTGGGCATAGATATCTGTAGATTGTATCTGGAGTCCAATTAGAAGTCAATTGTTTTTTTGTGAAGTAATATGTTTCATTTCCAATTTCAAATTTAGTAAAATTCTTTTCCATTATTCCTTCCGTCATCATTCTTCATCCACCGTGAAAAGTCTCGAATCTGTTACTTTAAATAGCTTTGCTCTTGCTCCCGCATCAAGCCAGCCATGAGCATAGTTTAAGGCTGCAAAAGCAGTTACAATCTCTCCTTTATTTTTGAAATGCTGTGCATCAGAATAGTATCTTTCGGCCATATCTAAAAAGTCTAGAGCTTCTTTTTTACGTTTCTCATCAACACCTTTCTTGTTAACCATGTCTAACGCTTCTTTAGTTATTTTGAAGTACTTTTCAAGTTTTTCAGAAGTTATAGTGTTATTCATAAAAATAAAAAAATTAGGCCCTTGGGCTAGGCCTTTTTATTGTTATTGGAAGTACGTCCTTCTCAAATTCTAATTTAGCTATTTCCAACGTATTGTACTTCAGCTTAACTAAATCATCTTTTGAAAGTTTAATCAAGAACGGAGCACCCATTGCAATCTGCAAAGCACGTGCCCCGATTATTCTTGCTTTTTCGTATTTAGTGTAGTCTTTCAATTCAATCACAGCTCCTTCCTCAACGCTTTAGCGTGTTTTATCGCAATATCAACCATTTTATCGATTTCCTCAACACTTAAAGGTGCTTCTCCACCTTTTTGCAATGAACAAAGAGAACCATCTTCAATTGATGTTACCGTTAAACGCGCATCAATTTGTTTCTCTTCGTCATTAGTTGGGTCGACAAATAGTTCTTTTCCAATTTTGTAAACAGTAACTGCGATAGGCAGTTCTTTTATTGGAACTTTTTCTTTTGTTAATCCAACTTTGTAATCAATTATATCTTTTTCTAGTTTAGGGAATTTAGTGTCTTTTAATGCTGCAAGTACAGCAACTCCTGCTGCATCTAGTATGTTTCCTGCATCATTTATAGTTACTAT
>JBBSYT010000050.1:0-28589 GCA_038045085.1 Nanobdellota archaeon | reverse complement strand
ACGGCTGTCTGGGTTATCAATTTTGTGAACTTAAAAAGATTTAGGACAGAGCCATGGTAAAGCATATCTTTATAAGTCACTTCAAATCCAAATATCATATTCTGCAGCGAATTAGTAATATTCAAAGAGGTATAGGGTTGTCCCTAGCAATCTTTATAAACGAAGTTTACTAGTATTATACTTATGAAGTTAAAAGAAAGAAAGATTAAAGAGAAGATGGACAACATCGTTTTAGATACTTCTGTCGTAATTGAAGGATTAGTCTCAAACAAGATAAAATCAAAGGAAATCACTCCTAAAAAGATATTTATTCATGAAGCAGTTATTGCTGAACTTGAACATCAAGCAAATGGTGGAAGAGAAAAGGGATATTTAGGATTGGAAGAGTTAAAAGAGTTAAGAACATTAGCAAAAAAGTTCGATTTTGAGATTGTTTACGCAGGAAGAAGGCAAACAGGAGATGAAATAAGACAGTCAAAATCAGGAGCGATTGATGCTTTGATAAGAGAACTTGCATACACAGAAGAAGCTTACTTGTTGACAGCAGACAGAGTAAATGCATTGACTGCTGAAGCAAAAGGAATACAAGTAATTCTGTTTGAATTTGAAAAAGACATCAAAGAATTAATGTTTGAGAAATATTTCGATGAAGAAACTATGTCGTTACATATTAAAGAAGGGGTAAAACCATGTGCAAAGAGAGGAAAGCCAGGAGATTGGAAATTAGTTGATGTTGATGAGCCATTGGACAGCGATACTGTTCAGGAAATGGCTAAACAAATAGTAGAAGAAGCAACAAGAAGAAAAGATGGATTTATAGAAATAGAAAGACCCGGAACAACGATAATTCAATTAGGAAAATACAGAACAGTTATTGCAAGGCCTCCATTCGCAGATGGTTGGGAAATTACATTAGTACGCCCAGTCAAGAAATTATCATTAGAAGATTATGAGATAAGTGAAAAACTTAAGAAAAGATTGGGAGGACAGGCAGAAGGAGTTTTAATTGCGGGAGCGCCAGGAATGGGGAAATCAACATTCACTCAGGCATTGACAGAATTTTATTCCAAACAAAGTAAAATAATAAAAACGATTGAAGCACCGAGAGATTTAATTGTTCCCGACAATGTAACTCAATACGCAATTGCACAAGGTTCAAGCCAAGAAATACACGACATATTATTACTTTCCCGTCCGGATTATACAATATTCGATGAAATGAGAAATACAAGTGATTTCCTTTTATTCGCTGACTTAAGATTGGCAGGTGTTGGAATGGTTGGAGTAATTCACGCAACCAAACCAGTTGATGCAATTCAAAGATTCATAGGAAAAATAGAGATGGGAGTTATTCCCCATATTGTTGACACCGTTATTTTCATAAAAAACGGAACAGTTGCAAAAACATTCAGCATCACAATGGAAGTAAAAGTTCCAAGCGGAATGACTGAAGCAGATTTAGCAAGGCCTACTGTTGTAATAAATGACTTCGAAACGAATAAACAAGAATTTGAAATATATTCGTATGGTTCAGACACAGTTGTTATTCCTGTTCAAGACACAAACAAAGAAAGTCCTTTGAAAGAATTAGCCAAGTTAGCAATTCAAGGAGAACTTCAAAGATATACTAGTCAGTCTGAAGTAAGAATTGACTCTGAAAATAAATGCACAATATATGTTCCTGAGCACGAGATTGCAGGAATAATAGGAAAACAAGGGAAAAACATTGAAATGCTTGAAAAAATGATTGGAATGAGCATTGATGTACAAGAATTAGCACACAAAGTATCAAAAAAAAGATTCGGAAGCCCAATAAACTTTAAATATGAATTCAACGGAAGAAAAATAACATTAAAAGTTGATCCAGAATACTCCGAGGCAAATGTAAGCATTTATGCTAAAAATGATTTACTAATGACGGCAAATGTGGGCAAAAATGGTATGATTGAGATACGAGAAGAGCACAAATTGGGCAAAGCTTTAAAAAATGCCCTAGATAGACGAGAGGTTGAGGTGAGAGCTTGATAGACATCAACTTAATAAGAGAAACCCCTCAGCTAGTTAAAGAAAACATAAAGAAAAAGTTTCAAAACGAAAAGCTTCCATTAGTTGATGAAGCTGTTAAATTAGATTCTCAGATTAGAAAATTAAAGACAGAAGCTCAAGAGTTAAGAGCTGAAAGAAATACCTTGAGCTCAAGAATTAATGAAGCCAAAAAAACAAATAAAGATGTTATGCCTATTCTTGAAAAAGCAAAAAGAATTCCTGACCAAATTAAAACATTAGAAGATGAAGAAGCTAAATTAACAAATGTTCTAACAAGCATCATGCATAAAATCCCAAATTTCATATCAAAGAAAACTCCATCAGGAAAAGACGCTTCTCAAAACAAGGAAATAAGCAAAGGCGGAAAAATAATTAAATTCACATTCCCAATAAAAACACATGTTGAACTCGCAGAACACCTAAACATAGCTGATTTTGACTCTTCTGCAAAAGTTTCAGGAAAAGGATTTTATTATTTGAAAGGAGATCTGGCTTTGCTAAATCAAGCATTAATAAGATTTGCAATAGATTTCATGGTAAAGAAGAAGTATCAGTATATTGAAGCTCCATTAATGCTAAATGCACAATCAATCTTCGCTTCAATGGACAAAAATGCAATTGAACAGTCTGTTTATTCAATAAAAGAGGAGGATTTGAACTTGATAGGAACTGCTGAACAGTCTTTACTGGCAATGCACTCCAATGAAACAATTCCAGAATCAGAATTACCTAAAAAATACTTTTCGTATTCAATGTGTTTCAGAAAAGAACTAGGGGCGCATGGAATAAATGAAAAAGGATTGTGGAGAACTCACCAATTCAATAAAATCGAGCAATTTATTTTTTGCAAACCGGAAGACTCTGAAAAATTATATGAAGAACTATTAAAAAACTCAGAAGAGATACTTAAAAAGTTAGATTTACCATACAGGGTGTTGGAAATATGCACGGGAGACTTAGCTGACTGGAAATTTAGAAGTGCTGATTTAGAAGTTTACCGCCCAACAACGAAAGAGTACGGAGAAGTTATGTCCTTATCTAACTGCACAGACTACCAAGCAAGAAAATTGAACATAAAATGCACAGATAGTAAAGGTAATAAACGAGTGCTTCATACGTTGAACGATACAGCATTAGCAACCTCGAGGATATTGGTTGCGATACTTGAAAATAATCAAAACAAAGACGGTTCAATCACAATCCCAAAAGTCCTTGTTCCATACATGAGAAAGAACAAAATAACAAGAGGTGTATAAATGGCTAAAGAAGACTTTGAAGACGAGCAGTACACAGAAGAAAGTACAGAAGATACAAAAGAAACTGTTGAAGAAGAATTAGAAGACGATGGTGTAGCAGACTGGGAAGAAGGATTTGAAAAAGGTGCTACTGCGGCCGAATTTGAAGATGGAAAGGAAGAAGAATCAGAAGAAGAAACACCAAAAAAGAAAAAAAAGCAAGAAGAAGAGGAAATAGAATTTTAGTTCATGGGAATGTTTAATGATATATTAAGAAGCGATGAGACTATATTCAAAAATGTCATTGCACTGGATTACGACTACATACCGAAATCTCTTCCATTTAGAGAGGAGAAGCAAAAGTACATGGCATTATGCATTAATCCATTATTTCAAGAGAGAAGCGGAAGGAATTTATTCATCCATGGCCCGCCAGGAATAGGGAAAACTGTTGCCTGCAGACACGTTCTTAAAGAACTTGAAGAAGAATATGATGAAGTGGAGCCAATCTACATAAATTGCTGGGAAAAGAACTCTTCTTTCAAAATAATGATGGAGATTTGTGAAAGACTTGGTTACAAGTTTACTCACAATAAAAAAACAGATGAATTATTTGGCATTGTCAAAGAAATGTTAAATAAGAAATCAGTAGTTTTTGTGTTTGATGAAATAGATAAAGCCGAGGATTATGATTTTCTTTATTGGATTTTAGAGCAAATTTATAAAAAATCGATATTTTTAATTACAAATTACAAAGAATGGCTACTAAACCTTGATGAGAGAATTAAATCACGATTGAATGCAGAGATAATGGGCTTTAGCCCATATACGCTCCCAGAAACTAGGGAAATAATGAGGCAGAGGGTAGAATATGCGTTTAAAGATGATGTTGTGTTACATGATGCGTTTGAAGCGACAGTCAAAAAAACATACGACATGCAGGATTTGAGAAAAGGACTTTACTTGCTAAGAGAAGCTGGGAATTTAGCGGAAGATAAAAGTGTAAGAAAAATTACCATGGAACAAATAGGAACTGCATTAAGAAAATTAGATGAATTCACAATAAATAAAGAAGAAGGGCTTGATTCTGACACAAAAGTTATTCTTGAAATAATAAAAAAGAACAATGAAGCCAAAACAGGAGAATTATACAAGATTTACACAAAAAACGGAGGAATTTCTTCACAAAAGACATTTACAAGAAAACTTAAAGATCTAGAAAAAGGCAAATTCATAACAGTAGAAAAAGTGATGGGCGGTCCGGAAGGAACAACTACAATAATCAGCCTAGCTTCAAAAGACAAAGAACGAAAATTAACTGAATTCTAAAATGGTAACAAAAATATTCGGAGTTCTTGATTTTCTTTCAGCGATTGTATTTTTAATACCACTTCCAAAAAACATAGTATTGCTTGCTGCATCATACTTAATAATTAAAGGCTTGCTGTTTTCATTGGGGGAAGATATTGCAAGCTATCTTGACGTTGCGATTGGAATTTACATAATAATTTTTAGTTTTGGGTTTTCTATAACAATTCTCTCAGTTATTTCTGCTTTGTTCTTGCTGCAGAAAGGGTTACTAAGCTTCGTTTGACCTGTCGGGATTATCCCTTGTCCACTGGACAAGTGCGCGTGAGATATATAAACTAAAATTATTCTATCTAGATTAGGTGAAAAATATGACTTACGAAACAACCCCCAAAGACTTTCAGCCTGTGTTTTTCAGACAAATGAAGATGTTAAGCCTCAAAGCATCAGAAAAGAAGAGGTGGTAAAATGAAAGATGTAAACGATTTAATGAAGCGATATGGTTCAGCTAGCGCTCCTCCGCGTATTTTTGTCATAGAAGGACTTGTCTTCACTGAAGACAGGTTTCTTCTCGGTAAAGTCCATTCTTGAGTCGGTATGAATGCCCCAGTCCCCGAAAGGGGGCTTTATAATTTTAAAATGATTCCGGAAGATTTTAAGAAGTTAACAAAGAACTTCACAGAAGAGAACATAACATCAGACGAGCCCCCATGTATCGATGCGTTGTGAAGAAAATGACATTGACATAGATTTTGTAAAGAATGTGCTAATTAGTTGTAGTTTTTTACCAGCAAGAATAGTGGAAGACAGACATAGAGTCTACAAGATTTATTACCGGTTGAGCAGACACGTAGAACTCAAAATTATCGTAGATTTGTTCGAATATAACAAAATAAATATAAGAACCATAAAAAGAATAAATGACGCATTTAGAATAAGATTCATAAGAAAACGGAGGTTTTAAATATGATAAAAGAAAGTATTTCATTGAACATGAGCAGTACAAATTTTTCTTGGGACTACAGCGAAAAATCAGATATCTTAAACATCAGGACAAAAGATAAAAAAACAGAAGGCAGTGCTGAACTCGGAGATTTCACTATAGACTTTGATAAAAATAAACAGGTTATTGGAATAGAAATAGCAAATGCTTCAGATTTCTTTAGTCAGGCAGACATATCCAAAGATCAATTAAAGGAATTGAAATCGGCCGAACTTGTAATAAATAAAAAAGGCAGGGATTACACCTTCATTTGGGTTAAAACTACGTTCTCACACGGCATAGAATTAAAGTTACCGATACCTACCCCAATTGCTGCCTAACCCACAGTCTAGAACCCTTAGACATAAATTTTATATAGTCTAGAGTAGCGCTTAGTTCTATGGTCGATATTAACCTCGCAGCATTATTCACAAACCAGTTCCCGGTTTGGTTCTATTGGGTTGTTGCAGGTATTCAATTGCTAGGAGTTGTTGTTTCTTTCAGCATAAGTTACATAGGATTTAAGGCATATAAAATAATAAAGGAAGCCAAATACAAGTATTTCTTTTACGGCTTCTTGCTTTTAGGATTAAGTTATTTAGCAAACGTTACGCTAAATATATTAATCAGATTGGGGTATGCGAAATATTTTGTTGAGAAAAAATATGAAATATTTATGCTGCCAATATTTGGAGCATATTATTTGTTTTTAATTGGAGTTATGCTTGCTTATGTTTCTTTGGCTGCAGTTTACTCGGAAGTTAAGAAATCGAACAAATTATGGTTGTTTTACTTTTGGACACTAATAGTTGGAGTTTACACATTTAGAGATAAATTGATGTTTAACATGTTTTCGGCAATATTACTTTCATTCATAGTTATTTACACCTATGATAAATATAACGAAGATAAGAACAAGAACAGATTGTTGACATGCTTAGCTTTCTTCTGTATGTTTTTATTCCACTTGTTTGTTTTATTAGAAAGCTTTATGCCAGTATTTTTCATAATCAGAAATACAATACTCTTAATAGGTTTAATACTATTATTGACGACTTTGTCTAAAATTTATGGCGGAAAGAAGAAGTAAACACGAGATTATATTTGATATACTCAATCTAATTAGTTCCAAGAATGGAAGGGTTAAACCAACACATATACTTTATGGCGGAAATTTAAGTCACGATAGGTTAAAGAAATATTTGGAAGAGTTAATTAACGGCGGATTTATTCAGAAACAAGAAGAAAAAGGCAAAACATATTATATTTTGACTGATAAAGGTTATAAATTCATTGAAGAATTCAAGAAGATAGAAGAAATGACGCAGGCGTTCGGAATTTAATCTTTTGCCACCACAATGTGAGGCTTCTTAAAATTAAACTTGAAGAACTTTTCGAGGTTCCAGATAGAAAAGTTCAATATAAAACACTACTAAAAGCCGAACCGGTGGCAAAAATGTTTGTAACCGATATATATATATATATATATGCGAAGTTCTTGAATGTTTTTTATGAGCAAATCTGTAGAAGAGATTGAAGCACTTCAGAAAACAATTGAGGGGTTGGATAAAAGATCACTCGAATTGTTTCTTGAAATAAGTGCTGAGACGCGTGGAAGAGAGTTTGAACAAATTAATTTGAGAAAAGTCAGAGTAATAAAAACTAAAATGAGGGAAATTGACGCGTTAATTGATACGAACAGAAAAAGATTGGAACGACTTAAAAAAGAAGCAATCGGGGAACTAGCGCTTAAGACAGAAGAAACTTACGAATCCGAAAAACATCATAGGAAAAAAACGATCGTGCTCGTATTTCGTTTACTTGCTATTGTGTCATTTATATCTATGTTTACATTTATGTACTACCAGAATATCTTTCTGATTCCTCCATTTATTGTAGCTACAATTGTATTTTTTATGCTGTCAGTCAAATATCACACCTCTTCTTAAATAACCGATATATATATATATATATATATGCGAAGTTCTAAGTTTATTTTATGACACTTGCAACTCGTTTGCGTAAAAGAAGAGATATTATTGCTAATGAGCTTGCATATTCAGAATATAACGAATATAGCACAAAATATTCTTCTGAGTCTTTAGAACGCCTAAGGAAAGTTCATAAAGAATACGATAAAGCATTTAACTCCATATTCCTGGCAGAACAAGAACTTAAACAAATACCGAAAGATGATGCAAAGAAGTTTGATGATGCCACAATAAAGTTATTAAAAGAAGGGCCCGGTTTTCTACAGCTCGGTATTTGTATTTTAATAGTTGGAATCATTACATTGTTGCCATTCGGCCCGAATAATCCTTTTAAAACCTACGTCCCTTTTGATTCTGTATTTCGCATTGTTATTTTCGGCGCATCATTATTTTGCCTTTGGATAGGAAAGGCAGAAGTACGTATATCAACTGGTTGGAGATGAATTTAATCTAACCTTTAACAACAGCCATCGGCTTTAACTTAACAACTTTCTTAGCAATGCCTAATTCATCTGAAACTCTTACAACTTCGTCAATATCTTTGTAAGCACCCGGTGCTTCTTCTGCTAAACCAACCATAGAATGTCCTTTTACGATAATTCCTTGCTTAGCTAAACTAGAAATTAATTCTGGACCGCCAAACTCCCTTACTGCCTGATGTCTTGACATTACTCTTCCTGCGCCGTGAGCTGTTGAACCGAGACTTTCTTTCATTCCAATTTCAGTACCGACTAAAACATATGAAGCAGTACCCATTGAACCAGGAATAATAACTGGTTGGCCTGTTTTTCTGTATTTTTCAGGGATTTCTTTATTACCAGGACCGAAAGCACGAGTAGCCCCTTTCCTATGCATGTAAACTTTTTTCTTTTTTCCATTAAATTCATATTCTTCTATTTTTGCAATATTGTGAGCAACATCATAAACTGTTTTAATATCTGTTTTTTTCAAATCAAATACCTTAACAAAACAAGTTCTAACTAAATCTGCAATCATATATCTGTTGCACCATGCGAAGTTTGCTGCAGCTTTCATTGCCTCAAGATAATCTTCACAAGCTTGAGTTCCGGCGGGAGCATAAGCTAATTCTCTATCGGGTAAACTAGCAAGTTCTTTTGGAAATTCCTGCTCCATTCTTCTTAAATAATCGGAACATACTTGATGTCCTAGTCCTCTTGAACCGCAATGAATCATAAAAACAACCTGATTTTTTTTCAAGCCAAACACTTTTGCTTTTTCTTTATCAATTATATCGGAGACATATTGAATTTCTAAGAAATGATTTCCTGAGCCTAATGAACCTAATTGATTCTTTCCCCTATTTTTAGCCTTGTCAGAAACTTTCGAAGCATCTGCGCCCTTAAAAGTACCAGACTCTTCGGAATTAACTAAATCATCTTTCAACCCATAACCTTTCTCGAATGCCCACAAAGCACCTTTCTCTAAAACTTTGTCTAATTCTTCTCTCGAAATTTTAACATTTCCCTCTCCTAATCCCGCAGGAACTGCTTTGTAACATTCCTCAATTAATTGATTCATTTTATCTTTAACATCGTCTTTCGTCAAAGGTGTTGTTAATAATCTGACGCCACAGTTTGAAACGACAATATTATTTGCAATAAAATTATGGTCATCGTGGCTGACCGTAACATCATACACGAGTCCACTATATGGGAGGAGATTTATATCTAAAACGGGGTCAAATACGAACCCATCACGGCCTAAGGAAAATGTTTTCTTATATTCTTCATACGATATAAAATTAAGTGCTGTGCGAGGCTCCGTTCTTTGCAGTGTCCATAACGAATGTTTGATGAACTGTTCGGGAGTATAAATTGACGAGAGTGATTCGACAATATCGCCGACAGGAATACCTGCCTTGTGCAGCTCTCTTGCTTTTGCTCTTATTCGTTCTCTATCTTTTTGAACGGCGCATTTTAATCTAATATAATTTGATGCCAGACTTGCTTCTGTCTTTTTCTCTCCATTATATTCATAACTTACATTTTCAAAGAAATTTATAAGATTCGAAGAGTTGCTGTGTATTTTTATTCTGTGACAAACAGTCTTTCCATTTTGGCCGGCATATTGATTTCCAGGAACCAATACAGGCATACTTGAAGTTACCTTAAAATCTGCGAGAAGTAAACGTATGTCGTTTAAGAAATCAACGGCGCTTTCTTTTATATTCTCGAGCTTATTCATATTCAGTGCCAGTTCATAAAAATTATATTTATTCAAGGTTGCAGGACTGGAAAGTTCTGCTCCGAAAAATGATGCTAAAAATAAGCGTTTTTGCCATAATGGAGCTTTCATTAACCATTTCGGAACTCTGTATTGCTTCGTGACTTTCTTTCCATGAGGAACTCCGAGTGCAGATAATAATATAGCGAAAGATGTTGATTTTTTAGTTAACGAGTGTTCTTCAAAAACAAATTTTTTCTTTCCGTAATTAGTATTTATTTCATGATTTCTGATTCTGGAATAAAGTTTCGGACAATCAAAACCCAGACTAGATAAGTCAAGCCCAATATCGTTTAGATCTTCTTTTTTGCCATATAACATGATTTGTCCGTCTCTTCCACCAAGATAAGACAAAGCACCATCTCCGAGTATGAACCCCATGAGTTTCAGCAGAATCGGCAATTTTGGAGAATCATAATAAATCTCCAGCAAATCGTTTTTTTGAAGGAAATTTAAAATCTGACTTCGCGCATTTCCTTCATTTTTGATATTTAATTCGTCTAAAATTCTCTCTATGTCTTCTTTCCCGATTATTTTCTCTTTCTTGGGCAGTTCCCACTCGACCCCTTCAAAGCCATTCACAATCACTAAATCATTTTCTTTTATGTCTTTTGCCTTAATCATTCCATTCATGGTAAGAACGGGATGGTCTCCGGTAACCTTTATCGATCTTCCAGTGATTGTTTTGATTTCGAACATCTTTTCCGTTTCTTCGCGCTTCATGTAACAAACAATCGGCACTTCCTTCTTTGCCTTGTTTTTATACTCAAATAAAGAAAATTCTTCCTTGTCCCAGCTTTGCTCTATGTCTTTTATGCGTTTCCACGTTCCCCACTTCAGAGATACTTTGACATCTGGATGAGTGCAATTCACGTCATAACCGATTCCGCCAGGAGAAACTCCACCGTTTTCATAGTCTAATGCGGCAACTCCGCCTATGCAAAAACCATAACCCTGATGCGCATCAGGAAGAGCCAGTATTTTTAATGCACCAGGCAATGCAGTCATATTTTTAGCCTGTTCTAACGTTTTATCATTCTTCATTGCATCCAGAATTTTATCACTTGCAATAACATAGGCTGGAACTTTAGTACCGCCTATCTGCCATACAAATTCCTTGATTTTCTTCAATTCAACCATAAGAAAGAGAGCAAATTACACAATTTATATAGGTTACTATAAATCCAAAACAATCTGAACCATGACGTTTCCAGGTTTTTCATCAATAACCATGTCATTGTAAGTTACTGCTTTTACATGTCTTTTAAAATCATACTTTTCCAAACCAACATCTCCAACAACATTTGCAGTTAGCTTGAATTTTGCTCCTTTTTCAATTTTTAATGAAGTAACATTATTTATTACAAAATATTCTGCATCCATTAAGTAAAGGAATTTTTCAAGGAAATCGTAAAGCAAAGCTTTCTTGTCTTCTGATTCGATTATTATCTCTTTCTTAATTGTTGAATCCACTTCACCGACTTCAACAACCGTATCTGTTATAGCTAAAGCTGCATTGGAAAAAGCTTCTTCTAGATTTTTACCATACGCCTGAAACTTCATATCGGCAGTATGTTCGAAGAATTTGTATTTTTCCATGTTAGAACTTTATTTTTTTAACCAAATCACTCAAAGTTGCGCCCAATGAGCAAGGCATTGAAAATGCCACAACTGCGTTAATGATTTTGTCAGAGCCAATCATTTTGTTAATCCCATATACGTAAATCAATATTAAAGAAACTACGATTGAAGCAACGTAAACAGTTATGAATCTTTTTGCCCAAAACTCTCCAAACCCTCTATGAACTTTATCATGCACCCTAGTGTAGCCTACAAAATAGATTTGGGTTGTTGTAAAAATAAGAGTTAAAACGGTTATAATAATGAGGTGTGTATTAGTTAGGTTTTTTGCAATATCTATGAGAAATCCTTTTGACATAAAAACGAATCCTACAAACAAAGCTCCAAAAAAAGAATAAAAAAAGTCTTCTCTGGAAAAGTGTTGTATTCCGTCTTTCATATCAATATACCTGCAAAGAATCTATAAAATCTCTTGTTTTGCTAGTGTCTTCTTTTTTTGGTTCATCAAAAATACTTGGACTTCCTGATGAAGAACTTGAGCTTGGAGTGTCGAACATATTAAATATTCCAGATGGCGTTTCGGGAACAGAACTTGATTGAGAACTCGAGGATGTATCGAATAATGAATCAGTACCTGAAAATCCTGAATTATAATTTTTAGTGCTTCCCTGTGCCGAAATTGCATGAAGCATACTAATGATGTGTTTCAGAATATGAACGTCCTCTTTAGTGTCTATAACAACCTTCATAGCTAGTTTAATGGCTAATTGATATAAAAAGGTTATGCTTTTACCGTGCTTCTAAGTATGAAGATTGCTTGAGCGAAGCGGCATAAAAAAGGACAATGGCTCCGACCACCAAAATAAAAGCTAAAATCGCCCCATCGCTAAAAATATTTTTAAAAATCCTCGGCAACAAAGCAGCAAAAATCACCACCAAAAAGAACAACCCCTTACCAGTTTGTGATCTTACTTGTGCAAAGTCGCCAGGATAGTTTTTTAGAAGGTGTGCTCTATGGTGTGGAAATTTTTCCAAAAAAGTTGGAAGAGACATACGATATAAAGAATCATATTCTGAGTGAAGCTTTTTTAGAAGTTTTAATTCTTCATTAAACCGATATGTATGCAAATTTCCTCTCTCGTCATTTTCGGCATAAACACCGCCACCGGCTCTTGTTTTATCCCGAAGAATTAGATGTTTTCTAATAGCATCAGAAACTGCGTTAAGTTCGCTCTTCTTTAAATCTTCAATGAGTGCTATCTGTCTGCTATTGAGATTGCCATGGTATGACATAAGACTAAAAAGCAGCTATGTCTTTAAAAATATTGTTATAAGAATACCTTCTGATAGTTCATATAAATTGCGTTTTCTACTTCCTTAACATCCATCTTCTTTATTTCTGCAATTTTTTTAACAGTTAAAAAAACATTTGCTGGTTCATTAGGATTTGAATCCGGACTCATCCAAGGGGCATCTGTTTCAGTAAGCAACCTGCTAATATCAACCATTTCAACTAACATTTGGAAATGCTGGCTTTTTAGAATATTCACTGGAACAGTAAAATAATATCCTAATTCTTCTGCTTTTTTAATCAAATGTTTTCTTCCTTCAAACATGTGCAGAATAACTTTCTTTATTCCTGATTTTTCTAATAATTCAACACATTCAAGCTCTGCTTTTCTTGAATGAATTAGAATTGGTTTATTGATTTTTTTGACAAACTTAATTATTTTCTCAAAATTAGCTTTTTGTTCTTCATGATGCTCTTTATCCCAATGGAAATCCATTCCGCACTCCCCAACAGCTAAAATTTTATCCTTGTTTTTTTCTATAAATTGTAATTCTTCATCTAAGTCAAATTTTTCTGTTTGTCTCGATAAACCTGCTTCATCTGGCTGAAGTCCTAGCAAATCAATCGGGTATAAGCCTAAAGAACACTTGATTATGTCGTATTCTTCAGCCATTTTCAGAGCTTCTCTATTGGTTGGAACGTTAACTCCAGACACAATAATAGAAACAACTCCCTTTTCTTTGGCTCGTTTAACTACATCTGGAATCTGATTTTTCAGCTTTTCATGGGTTAAGTGGCAGTGTACATCGACTAACATAACACAACACCTCACTATAATGTATTTAAACCATATGGTAAGATTTATAAATTAACCAAAATCGCTAATAGTATAGGGTGGGATTAAATGACCATAATAGGATTCAACTTTAGAAAGATAACGGCTGAAAAAGGAAAGACAAATTCCGGAAAGATTAATATAGCAAATAATGTCGCTTTGAAAAATGTTGAAGAAACTGAAATTCCGGTTGGTTCTAAAAAACAAAAAGCGTTGAAATTCAGTTATGAATATTTAACTAAATACGAACCTGATGCAGGCGCTATCTCAATTGAAGGAGACATTCTTTACTTAGCTGAGGAAGCTATTGTTGATAAAACAATAAAGAACTGGAAGAAAAACAAACAAATTGATAAGGAAATGTTAACTCCTTTGCTTAACACAATATTATCCAAATGTTCAATTAAAGGTTTAGTAATAAGCCAGGACTTGAACTTACCTAGCCCATTGCAATTGCCAAGAGTTACGGTAAAGTAAATTCTTAATATTTTTTATATATAATTTATTCGTTAATCGAAACATTTAAATATAAGTTGTATATACTATCCGTATACACATGATGGATATACTCGAGAATACAGACGTGCTTTGCAAAACGTGCAAAGTTCCTATGGAACGTGGAATGGCTGTAAAAGACAGCGTAAAACTCCGTGCATTCCAATGTCCTAACTGCAAAGCACGTTTTTTCCACCCAACCGATTTGGAGAAATATGAGAATTTCCGAAAGATTAAAGAAAAGCACTTTAATATGAAGTTGAGAATGGTTGGAAACAGCTACACAATAAGCATTCCAAAAGAAATTGTTCGTTTTACGCAGGTTAAAGAAGATACAGTCGTGGTATTATCGATGGAAGATCCTAACAACGTAAGAATCATTTTAAGGAAGCAAGTAATACATAAGGAGGAATACTCAAATGAAGACTAAAGAAGATAAAAATGAAATAAGACTTAAAGTTGCAGAAGCAATGCAGGATGATGTTAATAGAGGAGTTGTAAGGATAGATAATAGAATTCTAAAAGAAATTGGATTAAGAGAAGGAGATATAATTGAAATTGAAGGCGGTTCTAAAACAGTAGGAATAGTTGATAGAGCTTTGCCAGGAGATATAGGCTTAGACATAATTAGAATGGATGGTATTTTGAGAAGAAATGCTAAATCGAGTTTAGGAGAATTAGTTACGATAAGAAAAATTGAAATTAAAGAAGCAACAAAAATTGTAATCGCTCCGGCAAAACAGGGAGTAATGATTAGAGCTCCGCCAGATATGTTCAGACAAGGACTACTCGGGAGGGCTGCAGTAAAAGGAGATGTTATTTCATTCGGCGGAACAAAAAGAAGAAGAAAAACTCTGAGTTCAAATCCTTTTTTTGACGATATATTCAGTTCTGTATTTGAAGATGCGTTTAATGTAGGATTCGGATTTGGAGACTTAAAATTTATTGTCGTAGAAACGCATCCAAAAGGAGCAGTAATTATTACAGAAAATACTGAAATAGAGGTAAGACCTGAAGCTGTTGAATTAGAAAAAGAAGAAGCATTGCCGGAAGTTACGTATGAGGATATTGGCGGATTAGATGAAGAAATTAAAAAAGTCAGAGAAATGATTGAACTGCCAATGAAACATCCGGAAATATTTGAAAGATTAGGAGTAGAACCTCCGAAAGGTGTGTTGTTACATGGACCGCCAGGAACTGGAAAAACACTTTTAGCAAAAGCAGTAGCTGGAGAAACAAACGCTCATTTTATTTTAATTAATGGCCCAGAAATAATGAGTAAATATTATGGACAGTCGCTTCCTGCAGAAGAAAAAGTTCTTGTGATAATAGACAATAAGTTAAAGAGAATTCCAATCGGAGAACTAGTTAATAAACAACCAGAAAATGCAAAGGCCGTTTGTTTTGATGCCGAAGGGAAGATAGTAATAAAAGATATTTCTTCATTTATTAAACATAAAAATAATTCGAAACTTGTTGAAATAAAAACTTCAAGCGGAAGAAGAATAAAAGTAACCGGCGATCACTCCGTATTCACCTTGGGGAAAAATGGGGTAGAGAGTGTTAAAACATCAGATCTTATCGCCGGAAAATCATTCATTGCTGTTCCTAAAAAACTTCCAGAACCTCAAAACACCACCGATAAACTAGACTTAATTGAGGTTTTAAAAGAAAATGATTATGGAATAACCATCAGAAATATACAAACTCTCCTTAATGAATCAGTAGACAACCTTGGGATAAAAGAAGTTGCCAGAATATTAAGTTGCAAAGAAAAATATGTTTATGATATAAGATCAAAAAACGTTGGAATAAAGTTGTCTAAATTTATCGATTTAATGAACAGATCAGGAATAGAATTTGATAAAGATGCGTTGCAGTTATCAACAAAAGGAAAGAGTTTGCCTGCAACAATGCTATTAACAGATGAACTTTGTGCTTTCTTTGGATTGTGGATGGCCGAAGGTTCTTACACTAACAAAAATGAAGTCAGAATAAGTATTAACAAATCAGAACTGAAATACTTTGAACAGCTCATTACGGGACTTTTTGGAACGATTACAATATACAAAAAACCAAACTCAGAAGGTGCAGATATAATAATTTGCTCAGGAGTATTGGGAAAAGTAATGAAAGCACTTGGCTTTGTTTCCGGTGCAAGAAATAAAAAAGTTCCTGAGTTTATATATAATTTGAGCAATAAAAAACTAGCAGAATTCCTAAGAGGATATATTTCTGGGGACGGTAGCGTTAATGCAACAACTCCTGCGCCGATGGTTGAAATAGCAACAGAAAGTCCTGAATTAGCCGACGATGTAGTCTACTTGCTATTGAGATTCGGAATAGTTGCAAAGATTTATTTAAGACCGAATAGACCACAAAGAAGGATTTGCTTCGCCGATGCTGACAATCTTGAGGCATTTAAAACTATTGGCTTTATACAGCCAGAAAAGAATGAGCTCATATTTAGATATACAAACCTAAAGAAGTTTGCAAGAAGAGACAGAGTTCCTATTGCCGGAATTATAGAAGAGATAGTTCAAAATGAAAGTGAGCTTAGTGCATGGAAAGGCTTGGATTCTGTTGGGAGAAATGTCCTATTGAAACTCGAAAATCCTAAACTGAAAACAATTCTTAGTTCTGATATATACTGGGACAAAGTTCTAGAAATTTCCGAATGTAGTGAAAATCCCGAATTTGTTTATGACATATCCGTTCCAGGATGTGAAAACTTTATCGCTGGATTTGGAGGCGTATTTGCCCACAATAGTGAAGAAAACTTACGTAAGAAATTCGAAGAGGCAGAAGCAAATGCTCCTTCAATAATTTTCATTGATGAAATTGATGCAATCGCAACAAAAAGAGAGGAAGTTCAAGGTGAAGTTGAGAAAAGAGTAGTTGCACAACTGTTGGCAATGATGGATGGATTGAAAACAAGAGGAAATGTTGTTGTTATCGCAGCAACAAATATTCCAAATTCATTAGACCCTGCATTGAGAAGACCCGGAAGATTTGACAGAGAAATTGAAATCGGAGTTCCTGGAAAGAAGGGAAGAACAATTATTTTAAAGATTCATACGAGAAATATGCCGTTGGCAGAAGATGTTAATATTGAAGAATTGGCAGATACTACGTATGGTTTTGTCGGCGCTGATTTGAATTCATTAGCAAAAGAAGCAGCAATGGTTGTAATCAGGAGAGTTCTTCCTGATTTAAATCTTAAAGACGGAAAAGATCATGTCATACCAAAAGAAATTTTGGATAAATTAGTTTTAACAAAACAAGACTTTTTGGATGCATTGAAAGTAGTTAGACCGTCTGCAATGAGAGAAGTTCTCGTTGAGGTTCCTAAAGTCAGATGGGATGATGTTGGCGGTTTAGAAAATACCAAACAAGAGCTGAAAGAAGCGGTTGAATGGCCTTTGAAAACACCGGAAGCGTTTACCAGACTTGGGATAAGACCTCCAAAAGGAATTTTACTTTATGGACCGCCTGGTGCGGGGAAAACGATGCTTGCAAAAGCAATCGCTACAGAATCCGGTGCAAACTTTATTTCAATAAAAGGACCCGAATTATTATCTAAGTGGGTAGGTGAATCTGAAAAAGCTGTTAGAAAAATATTCCAGAAAGCAAGACAATTAAGTCCTGCAATAATATTTTTTGATGAAATTGATTCAATTGCGCCAAAAAGAGGAATGTCGCAAGATTCAGGAGTTACTGAAAGAGTAGTTAATCAATTACTGACTGAAATTGACGGTTTGGTTGAAATGAAAGATGTTGTTGTTATTGCAGCGACAAATAGACCAGACATAATTGACCCCGCTTTGTTACGCCCAGGAAGATTTGACAGAATGTTGTTAGTTCAAATCCCAGACGAAACAATGAGGGAGAAAATATTCAAATTGCATATGAGGGATGTTAGTTTGATTGACATTTACAAAGAATTGGAAGAAATAGGTATTAAACTTACATCAGCAGAAATTGAAAAAATTGAAAATGATGTTAAAAATATAGCTGGTTTCAAAAATAGGATCAGCGAAATAATTAAGGAATTAGTAAAAAGCAGAAAAACCAAAGACATGGAAGAAATAATAAGAAAACTAGTTAAAACCCAAACTGAGAAAATGGATAAAATTGCAAAAAAATTGTCCTTAGAAACAGAAGGTTACGTTGGTGCAGATATTGAAGCAATTTGCAGAGAAGCAGCAATCTTAGCTTTAAGAAAAGACATGAAGGCAAAAGAAGTAAGACAAGAACATTTCGAAGAAGCATTAACCAAAGTTAAACCTTCAGTAGATGCTGAAACGAAAATAGCTTACGAAAGACTTGAAGCTGAATTAAGAGCAGCAAAAGCCAAAGAGATTAAACCTAAGATAAGTTATTTCGGATAAGGTTATATTGTTGAGATTAGCGTCAAATATGCGAGGCTCAATAAAATAAAAATATAAAAAGTGGAAAGGGTTGTTCCTTACGGAAAGGACCTGCTCTTTACTTTAAATCAAAAGAGCCAAGCCCGACGCTAATCGAAAAAGTTGTTTAAATGACACATAAACCAGGAGACAAAGTAGAAATAGAAACAACAGATGGTATTTTTACAGGCATAATTATGCCGAATGAAAATGCAAATACTCTTTTCATTAAGCTAAGTTCTGGGTATAATGTCGGAATTGAAAAAAAGAAAATAAAACAGATAGAAATTCTTGAAGCGTTTAAAGAAACATCAAAAGAAAAGAAAACACAAGAAGTTAAAGAAAACAAGAGCTTACCAACAATTTCAATCCTACATACTGGCGGAACAATCGCTTCACAGGTTGATTACAGGACTGGTGCTGTTGTTTCGCGATTCAGTCCCAAAGATTTATTAAAATTAATCCCAGAAATGAGTAATGTTGCTAATATTAAAACAAAACTTGTTTTCCAGATGTTTTCAGAAGATATGGAAGTTTCTCATTGGAGTATTTTAGCACAGAATATTGCCGATGAATTGAAAAATAATCCAAAAGGAATAATTGTTGGAATAGGAACGGATACGTTAGAATACGTTGCATCTGCATTGTCGTTTGCTTTGCAAAATCTTCCAGTTCCTGTTTTATTGGTCGGTTCTCAAAGAAGTAGCGATAGGCCAAGTTCAGATGCAGGAATAAACTTAGCTTCTGCAGCACAGTTCATCGCCAAGACAGATTTTGCGGGTGTTGCTGTATGCATGCATGAGAATGAGAACGATGATAATTGTTTGGTCATAGAAGGACCCTTTGTAAAGAAGATGCACACTTCAAGAAGAGATACATTCAGGCCAATAAATAAAAGACCTATTGCAAGAGTAAATGCTAATGGAAAAATTGAATATTTGAGAAAGGATTACACAAAAGCAAATGGAAAGTTTATATTACAAAACAAATTCTCAAATAAAGTTGGATTGATTAAAGTTTATCCTGGATTCAGGGCAGATGAACTTGATTGGTATGAAAAGAACTGTGACGGATTAGTTATTGAAGGATATGCATTTGGACAGATGCCTATAAATAAGCTTGATGATGCTACTGCCCACCACCCTAAATTGTTAGAAAAAGTAAAGAAAGTAGCTACTAAGATTCCTGTTGTAGTTGTCGCACAAAGACCTTACGGTCTTCCTTACATGAATGTTTATTCAACTTCAAGAGATTTATTAGAAGCTGGTGTTGTTGAAGGAAAGATGCTTCCTCATGTCGCTTATGCTAAGTTATCTTGGGTTCTAGGAAGAACAAATAAGATCAACGAAGTCAAAAGAGAGATGCAGACTAATATCGTAGGAGAGATATTAGATAGAGTTGAAGAAGATACTTTCTTGATTTAATTTTTTCTTAATATATCTTCCAAGGGAAAGAATTCTTTTGTCTGAGGAAGTATTTCGTAATGGAGCTTTCCCCTACTGTAATAAACAAGATGAACTTTTGAGCCTGGCTTAGAAGATATTGCCCTGTATCCATCATCGACAATTTCCAAAGCCGCATTATCATCAATAGCAAAAGCTACACCCGGTGTCATTTTCATCATCTTTTTTAGCGCAGGAGTTCTGTCTTTTTCTCTTATATGATGAGGACTTACGCTAGCATGAACAAAATCAAGTCCAGAAATCCTAGAAAGAGGTGCTCTTGGATTTTTTGCATTTCTTCTAAAATCACTCGTACCGTATCTAAACCAGCAAACAGCTCCGGCACTTAATCCAGATAAGATGGTACCTTCCTCTTGTGCTCTTTTCAATAATTTGTCAACGCCATGTCTTTTCCAAATTTTAAGCATTTTTACTGTATTTCCGCCACCGACATAAATCAAATCTGCAGAAAATATCTTTTGTCTAATTGTTTCTCTTGAAGGATGTTCCCTCACCAAATAAAGAACATACGGTTTGCAGCCTAGTTTTTTTCCATATATCTCTTGAAATGTTTTCCAATACCCCTCTGCATCGTTGCTAGCTGTTGGGATAAACAATGCTCGGGGATGTTTTTTGCCGGTCAACTTTATTATTTCTCTATCAATTGCTAATGTTTCCAAATCTTTTATTTCCCCGCCACCTATTGCTACAATCTTTC
Organism: Nanobdellota archaeon; assembly: GCA_038045085.1. Lineage (GTDB taxonomy): Archaea > Nanobdellota > Nanobdellia > Woesearchaeales > UBA10107 > UBA10107. The sequence goes on along the minus strand of JBBSYT010000050.1, from coordinate 8,012 downwards.
CCATAGGTTTTCTTCTACTATGTTCTCTTTTTAACCTTTCTAATCTATATTTCCGAACATATATTCCATATTATAGTCCATTCTTATAATGATTATAATATTTATTAAACATTTATACCCTTATATGAACTATAATGACAATATTTATATAGAAATAGCATGAATATTCCGTTTAATGGATGAAAAGGACAAAATTCTATTAAATGAGCTGAAGAAGAACTCCAAAAGGTCAGTTCAGGAGCTGTCTAAAGCGACCAAAATACCTTCTACAACTGTTTACAACAGGATTAAGGCATTAGAGAAGGAAGGAATCATAAAACACTACAGTGTCAAATTAGACAATAAGAAAGTAGGCAAGATACAAGCTTTCTTTGAAGTTACTGTAAATCCAAATGGCGTTTCTGAATTCTTAAAGAAAATCAAAGCAGACGATATATACTCAATTGCAGGAGATTATCAGTTTCTAATCAAATCAACATTTAACGATCTTGGGGGTGTCTATAGTTTTACGGCTCAACTCCAACAAGCAAAAGCTGACAAAGTAAAGACGACTATAGTCTTGGACGAGCTATGACGCCTCAAGTTCTGAAAATTCGCCAGCGGATGCCGACCCCCATCGGCGCCCTGGCATAATATTTATAAACGTATTTAGTAAATTTTAATTATGACCAAAATAATTATCTATTCAAAAAACAAGGAGCATTTTGTTAGATTGAAGTCTTTCTGCAAAGAGATTAAATGGAATATTGGTAACAAGAGATGGGGAGTTGATAACTATTGGGAATAAATATGTCAAAACGGATAAACCCGAGAATTTAAAAATCGGCTAGTTTGTTTATCTCTTCTATATCTGCAAAGCTTTTTATTTCTTTAGAAAGCTTTTTCCTTATTTCTCTGACTTCTTTAACAGAATCTCCCGTATTTGGAAGCGTGCCGACCTGTCTGTGAATTCTTTCCCTTAATGTTAAAGACCTTACTGCATCCCTTACTACGTCAGACCTATTGTGATACTTTCCTTCTTTGACTAACCCGTCAATTTCTTTCACTAACGTTTCCGGTAATCTTGCTTGAATGACTTCCATAATACAAATGTAATACAGATGTATTATATAAAGGTTTCTGTCATAATCCAAGAAAGTATATAAAGAAACTAACGAAGATAATGTATATGGATTACTCAAAGATAAATTTCAAATGTGGTATCGAGTGTCATCAACAGCTGGAAGGAAAGAAACTATTCTGTGATTGCCCTACAATAATTAAAGATGATAAACCGGACTATGAATTTAAAAGAAAATTAAGAGTTTCTGCAGGAGAATCTGGAAAAGTCGATATTGCCGCACAGCATGAAAGATCAAAAGACAAAGAATTTGTATATCAAGGATATAATGACTGTACTTGCTTGGTTGAATTGGATGAAGAACCCCCTCATGATGTAAATAAACAAGCACTAGAAACGGCAATGAAAGTTGCTTTACTGCTAAATTGCAAACCTATTGATGAGATTCAATTCATGAGAAAAATTGTTGTTGATGGTTCTAATGTTTCGGGATTTCAAAGAACCGCACTAATAGCAGTAAATGGTTATGTTGAAACGAGCGAAGGAAAAATAAATATTCCAACAATTTGCCTAGAAGAAGAAGCAGCAAAGGTTGTAAAAAGAACGCCTACACAAGACATATATAACATTTCAAGACTAGGAATTCCATTAATTGAAATTGCAACAGATCCTGATATTAAAAATCCCGAACATGCAAAAGAAGTTGCATCTAAGATTGGAATGATTTTAAGATCCGTAAAAGGAATAAAGAGAGGAATCGGCTCCATAAGACAAGACGTTAATCTTTCAATTAAAAACACCCCCAGAGTTGAAATAAAAGGATTCCAAGAAATAGATTCTATGTCAGATGTAATAAAAAAAGAGGCAGAAAGAAGGTTAAAATTAATTGATTCAAATAAAATCCCAGAACATGAAGTAAGAAAGGCAGAAAAAGACGGAAATACAACATTCTTAAGACCAATGCCTGGCGCAGATAGAATGTATCCTGAAACTGACATTCCGACAATCAAAGTTAACGTTTCTAAACTAGAACTTCCTGAATTAATCTCAGATAAAGCAGAAAAGATTGGAGATTTAGGACTAGGAAAGGATTTGGCGGAAGCTTTGGCTAAATCAGGAAAAGCTGATTTACTGCAGGAATTTGTTCAAAGATTCAAAAACGTAAAACCTGCATTCATAGCAGAAACGATGCTTTCAACTCCGAAAATAATGAGAAGAAAGTACAATTTAGAAATTAATCCAACTGACCAAGACTTCCAAGTATTATTTGAAGCTTTAAACGATGGAAAAATATCGAAAGACAATATTGAAGATATTTTCAAAGAACAAAAATCAGTTAAGGAGATAATAACGAAATACCATGCAATGTCAGACAAGGATTTAGAAGTTCAAATAAAGAAAATAGTTTCTGAAAACAAAGATTTGCAATTCAACGCTTTAATAGGGAGAGTAATGGGAGTTTTGAGAGGGAAAGCCGACCCCAAGAAGATAGTTGACATGTTGAATAAATTAAAGTAATTCTAATGGTATTTTTCTTAGAACAAGATTGACAAGGAATAAACCGATTATACCGCCTATCAATCCGGCAAATAATCCATTTAGTAATGAGGGAATATTTATAGAATAAAACACATACATAAAAGGGAGTATGAATGCTTCAACTATTCCTGCGTAAATTGCAAAGTACAAACTTATTTGTTTAACTTCGATACGTTCTTTTCCCAAATTAAAAATTACATTTAACTTAATATTGTTATAAATTAAAACTAAAACTAAAAATACAAAAAATACCGAGAAGAATCCAAATAAAGGAACGACTATGTTCGGATTTATTTTTGTCATTATATCCTGAACAAAAAATAAAGTTACAATAAACAAACCATTTGCAACTGAAAGCAAAACAGCCGGAATTTTGCTTACTGACTTATTGTTAAGTTTAACCGGGAAAATATTTGAAATTAAGTTGTACAACCCTAAAACGATTATTGCAGGAATAAAACCAACCAAAAAAGCGCCATAAAGATTATTTCTAGAAAAATCGAGAACAAACAATGAGATACTTTCTATCAAAGCTAAGTACACCACTAAACTAAGACTTATTTTGTTTATTTTCATGAATAATGATTAGTTTGCAAGTATTTAAAGGTTAATACGAATAATTTTAACAAAAAGCGCGGCCGGGAGTGATTCCCACCTCAGAACCTTCGGTTCCGATACAATTTCGGAACAGCCGAAATGTACATTTTGGGTTGCCCAAAATTGTACCTCCGAAATAATTCTCGTTACCTCGAATTACCACAGAAATCATAAGCGCGGCCGGGAGGATTTGAACCCCCGATCTCGAGGTTAGGAACCGCGCGCTCTATCCAGCCTGAGCTACGACCGCATGAAACTATGCAAACCAACACGCTTTTAAAGATTTTGGTATTGTCTTAATTGATGTACAAACTGAAACAGATTCCCGAAGACTTCATCGTTAATGAAGTTACTGATATTGAACTAAATCCGAAAGGAAGCTATTCTTATTTTGTTCTTAAGAAAAGAGATTATGCAACGCCTTCTGCAGTTGAGAAAATAGCTAAATTCCTTAACATTCCAGTCAAAAAAATAGGATATGCTGGAGCTAAAGATAGAAGAGCTGTAACAACTCAGTTAATTTCCGTTGAAGGACTTCCGGATAAGGTAAAGAAATTTAAAGATTATCTAATTGAATTAAAGTATAAAGGAAGAGGAGATACTGCAATCTATCTGGGGAGATTGAAGGGGAATAACTTCGAAATAACAATAAGAAACATAAAGAAAAAACCAAAGAAAATATCAAAATTCATGAATCTGTTCGATGAACAAAGATTCTCAATAAATAATGTTGAAATTGGAAAACATTTAGTGAAAAAAGACTTTAGAAAAGCTGTTGAAGTGCTAATTGGCAATAATGGACACTATGAAAAACAAATAAAAGAATACCATGAACAGACAAATAATGCAATAAATAGTTTAAGGAAAGTTCCGATTCATACCTTAGTGTTCTTTATCCATGCATACCAATCAGAGATTTGGAATCAATGTGCTAAAAAAATAGCGAAAGACATTTATTTGCCAATAATTGGTTTTGGAACGGAATTCAAAAATAAAAAAATAAAGAAAATAGTAGAAAGTATAATGGAAAAAGAAGGAATAAATTACAGAGACTTCATCATAAAACAAATGCCCGAATTAACATTTGAAGGAAACTCAAGAAGAATATACGCGAAAGTTAAAAAATTAAAGATTGGAAAGTTAGAAAATGACGAATTAAACAAAGGAATGAAGAAAGTAACATTGACATTTTTCTTAGATAAAGGTTGTTATGCGACAATGGCTGTAAGAAATATGATTTTCTAATCCGAAATTTCAAAGGAAAAGAAAGAAATGGCAAAGAACAGGTTGTTGCATTCCCAAATATAAAAAAGCCTCCGGTGAGATTTGAACTCACGACCTCGGGTTATTTTGGTTTTATCCTACAAAACCCGCGCAATAGCTACTATGCTACGGAGGCATAAAAGAAAGGCTTTACCCCTTGTTTAAATAGTTTTTCTATCGAAAACCAAGTACGAATAGTCGGACTGTAGTTTATGGCGAGTCAAATACTTACATTAACCCTTCGGGAGGCTGAGAAACTGTTTCTATATCTGAAGTTGATTCTAATCTGAAGAATTGTTTAAGCATATTTTGAAGCCTATATGATTCGAGCATTAAGAATTCTACATGTTTGTCTATATCTTTTTTATACATTCTTTTCTTGAAGATTTCATCGAATAAGCCGGCAAGCCCCTTATCCTTCCATTCGTTCCTAAAATCTAACTCCACAATAGGAGTTATCATAATATTAATCTCCCCTTTGTTTAATTTAACTTTTTTGCCTTTACTTACGGCCTCGGTTTCAGCAGCATCTCCTAAAAAGTGCATGTCAATATTTATTCTATATCTTAAGTAAGCTGTTTTTTTAGTTGTTCCTTCTGGATATCTAACACATCTCCACCAAAACCAAGAATCAAGAAATGAACCTCCGGCCTTTAGTGCGTGAGTGTAGAGGGTTTCATAATCAGTTCTGCCATTCAAATCAACATAATGATTTTCAGTCAGCCATTCTTTTAGAACTTTAAGTAAATCTGCAACAGAAAACCTATCTTTTATTTTAAGTTTCAATTCAGTTATTCTAATGAAGTCCCGCATGAGTGTATTTATTCAAATAGGCATTATAAAGGTTTCGGGAAGTTTTATATATGTTCTAGAACCCTGTTTTTTTATGATAATAGGTTTGGTTGGTGCTCCTAGTTCCGGTAAAAGTACGTTCTTTAATGCAGCTACATTAGCTGGTGCTGAAATGGCAGCATATCCTTTCACTACAATTAAAGCAAACCATGCGGTTGGATTTGTTAAAATCCAATGTGTAGACAAATTCTTTGGGAAACAATGCAATCCGAGATTTGGATATTGCATGAATCACAACAGATTTGTTCCAGTTGACTTAATGGATATTGCAGGATTAGTTCCGGGAGCGCACGAAGGATTGGGAATGGGCAATCAGTTTTTAGAAGATATAAGGCAGGCAAATTGCTGCATCCATATTGTTGATGCTTCTGGTTCAACAAATGAGAAAGGAGAAAGCGTAACTCCATTGAGCCACGATCCTGTAAATAACGTTAGATTCTTGGAAGAAGAATTAAATTATTGGTATTTGGGAGTTATAAAGAAAGGATGGGAAAAATTATCAAGACAGATGGTCCAGGAAAAACAGGAAGCTTACAAAGTAATTTGGAAGCAAATGAGTGCGTTTGGAGTTACGGAAGATATGTCCAAACAAACACTTGAGAAATTAAAATTAAAAGACAAATTGCCAACTACATGGACAGAGGAAGAATTAATGGAATTGGCAGTTAGACTAAGAAAATTGACAAAACCAGTAATTATTGCTGCAAATAAAATCGATGTTCCTGGAACTGAAAAAAATATTGAAAGATTAAAACTGGCTTTTCCAGATTATATGATTGTTCCTTGTTCATCCGAAAGCGAGTTTGCATTAAGACAGGCAGCGAAACATGGGGTTATAGATTATATTCCCGGAGAATCTGATTTCAAGATTAAAGGAGATATTACTGAAGCACAAAGAAAAGCCTTAGAATTCATTAGAGAAAATATTCTCAAAAGATATGGAAGCACAGGAGTTCAGCAAGTGTTAAATTCCGCAGTATTTGATTTCTTAAAGTATGTTGCAATATATCCCGGAGGAGTTGGTAAATTAACGGATAAAGACGGAAATGTGTTGCCAGATTGCTTTTTGATGCCTCCAAAAACAACGGCGTTGGATTTCGCTTTCAGAATTCATTCAGATATTGGAAATAAATTTGCAAGAGCAATGAATGTTAAAACGAAAATGCCAATTGCCAAAGACCATATTTTAGAGAATTGTGATGTAATTGAGATATTGACACAATGACAATACTAAAAGGAAAAGGATTCATTCTTAGGGATTGGAAAGATGGAGACCAAAAATCGTTAGTTGAAAACGCGAATAACAAAAAAATATGGCTTAACTTAACCGATATATTTCCAAGACCATACACATTAAAAGATGCAAACAAATGGATTGAAATAAACTCAAAAGGAAAAAAAGATTATTTGAATCTGACAATCGTTGTAAATGGAAAGACTGTTGGCGATATTGGAATTCATAAAAAAAGCGGAAACAGTCAATTTACAGCCATTCTTGGATATTGGATTGGAGAAAAATACTGGGGAAAAGGAATAATGACAAAGGCTGTAAAGTTATTTTGCAATCATGTGTTTAAAAAATTCAAAGTTAAAAGAATTGAAGCAAAAGCATTTACACTGAATCCAGGTTCAAGAAAAGTATTGGAAAAATCTGGATTTAAATACGAAGGAACATTAAGAAAAAGTGTTTTTAAAAACGAAAGGTTAATAGATGAGTGGATTTTTGGAAAAATTATTTCTGATTAAATGCAGAATTCAAATCAATCAAATACTTGCCTTCCCCGATTTTAAATATCAAAGGATCTTTCTTAAACAACCTAACTAAATCCAATTCAAATTTACCAGGCTCGATTGAACGAATACTTTCAATATCAAGTATAACCGGAATATCGTCAGGTTTGAAATCAATTAAATCAAATACTTCACGTTCCATTTCCACTTTTTCAACGGGAGTTAAATTCTTAATTGCTTCGAGAGTTTCTTGTGATTGTTTAAGTTTCTCTTTTCTAACGAAGAAAAACATCTTAGCACCGCAAGAACATCCCTTCAATATCTCTTCAGAACCATCATCATAGAACTTATTGCATCGAACACATTGATGAGGCATTTTATTCCGCCACCCATTCTAGATTAAATGTTTTTATAGGCTTGTCTGATTGTAATAATTTGCCTAAATCTGAGAATCCATATTCGCGATCTTTATCCACTGCAAAAATTTCTGCTTTATCATAACTTCTGCTCAATTCTGATTTATGTTTATTGAAATGTTCAATTGCTTTATCTAGACCAATAAACGGAACTAAAATAAATTTTCCAGGTAATGACGGATGCTCATGGACTTGAGAATATGAAGAAGGACCCGTCGTTGACCGTCTAACTCCGTTATGAGAATTAGAATAAGCAATAAAACAAGTATAAATTAGTTGAGCAAGAGCATTACCCATTATCTCCTCTTTCTAGCCTTGTTCATCATTAACTGTATTCTGTCCGGGTCTTTTTTAATCGCTTTAACAATATTTGCCGGCCCAACTAAAGTAAATCCTTGTCTATCTCCCAAAACTGCATTAATTATATCATTTTTTATTGAAGCGAAACCGCCTTCTTTTGTTTTTCCCGGCTTAACAACTGCAAGCTCAATTCCTTTGAAATCTTTATTTATTTTTTCCATTGTTGCTTTGATCAATTCTGTTTCTTCTTCTGG
>JBBSYT010000049.1:0-1040 GCA_038045085.1 Nanobdellota archaeon | reverse complement strand
TTGTCAAGGATTTAACTGTAATTCCGAATCCGGTCATTGACAAGGAAAAAATAAAAGAAGATATTAAAAAACTTGTGGATTTACTATAATGCAATTCCTTAATCAGAAACGCAGAAGAGAGAATGAAGATTTCGCTGAAGTCGTAGGCGAGACATTATTAAATAGTTTGGAAAACAAAATGAATAGTGGAATCGGTAAATTAAACTGGGATAATATAAAATCAGCTTTGGTGTTCGGAGTGTTATCGGCATTGTTGGCGATAGGAACTTACGTAGTCGGAGTTGGAGATATTTTTTCCCTAGATGGAAAAGTATTGGCTAATGTGGGAGCGTTCGGAGGATTAAATGTAATTCTTTCTCTGGTAAAAAGATTGCTGACGAATAATGATTCTGAATTTTTAGGAATCATAAAAACAGAATAGTGCTATAATCGAATTGTCAATTTCCTTTCTTCACAATTCCTAAACCTTTGTGAAGTTTCATGAATTGACCCTAGACCGGCAGTTAAGCCGGTCTTTGTTTTTAGAATTCCTAAACTTATAAAAGTTAATGTATCTTAGTAGGTTTAAGGGTTAAACCTATCAATATTTCTTGCCGGTCTTTGTTTTGTGATATAATTATTATGAATGAGTATGATAGAATTAAATCGAACAGTTCAATTCAATAAAAGTTGAAATATGCTAACAAAAGAATGCGGTTACTGGCGTTGTCGCAAGAGACAGCCAGAACACAAAATGTTGCACGAAAGCGGACAATGTTTTTGTTCGGATAACTGTTACAACAATCAACTGATTCACGGAAAAGACGAGTTTAAGACTCTGCCTGAAAACAGGAGACCAAACTCTATCTCACCGAGAATCATTGATGCCCACTTCAGACCATCAAAATGGAGAAGGATGATGCTGAAGATAACACGAGCGGAAAATTCCAGTGTTCTTGTTCGTTCTGATTGATTCTGATTCGGTTCACACAGAGGAGTCTCTAATTTTGACGGCTCCTCTTGTTTTGTTATAATATAACAAATGAAATATACTAAACAAA
>JBBSYT010000048.1:0-16702 GCA_038045085.1 Nanobdellota archaeon | reverse complement strand
ATTCGGAGTGTTTTCGCAGCAAGTTTCTGGAGTTTCTCTTTTTGGCGGAAAAGGGTCGAGTTTAAGTTTATTTGACTTCAAAAGTACTTTATCCGATATTTTCTTTTGCGCAGACCAAGCCATACCTTGTTATGAAGATTATTCAAGAACAGTTGCTGACAAATATTATGGTTGTTCTGAAACAATAACGTCTTGTTATGATTACATTTCAGAAGATTCTTGCACGGATAACAAATGTTTAAGATCTCAAACTTGCGAGTGGAAACCATCGCAATATTCCGAACTGGGTATTGGAGTTTGCAGGCCAGAAAATGAAGAAGATATGGACTGTAACAAATTCAATACGGCAAAAGAAAGAATAAATCAGGCAGCAAACAAAGTGTTCCTTACAAAAGAAATGTGTTCGTTATACGGGAATTCATGTTATTACAATTCAGCAACAGATTTATGCTTAAATGAAGAGGAAGTATCTTGTTATGATTATGCAGATAAACAGGATTGTACTGGCACAGATACATCGTCTGGTATTTTTGTAGACGCTAATGTTGCTGTTACATGGGCTTCTCGAACTGCAAGCTCTTCTGACGCAAATAACTACATTAAAAAATCAGGAACTAATGTATTGACGCCAAGTAAAGATTACTTTGAACTTGGGGTTTGTAAATTTACTGATAAATGTCTCAAGGATGCCGACGATAATAACGAAATTTCTCAGCAATTATATTTCGGAACTTCTCCTGGCACTAAGAATGATTGTCTTCCAAACTTTGATGGAAGTTATTCTTTGGATTGTGCAAGAGATATAAGTGTTCCTGAAACAATTGTTCTACACAAGAATTATGTAAATAAACTTGAATTTAATTATAGTGTTGTTGATTATGATGGATTAAATCAGCTAAGAGGGGAGGGAATTAAAACGTATTCATCATTTTTACCGTCACAAATAGGCACTTATCCGACAATCCCTGCTTTCGGAAATAAAATTGTAAAAACAGTTGCAACTGGAACTTTCGGGCAGCAGTGGAATACATCTTACTTTTCAGAAGATTCTTCGCATAATCTTGAAACTATACGGAGCTTCCTTGTAACTTTGGATACCGTTAACCCAGTACTCAGGCATGAAATTACAATTATACCTAATCTTGAAACCCATACTGTAACAATTAATGCAAGACTTATTGAAGAAAATAATGATCTTGTTTCATGTATTAAAAGAGAAGGATCTGTTTTAAAAACGGGATTGATTTTAGTTACTGATACTTTTGGCGCCAATGTGAATTTACCAGTAAATGAAGATACTTATCTTGAAGATTCAACTATTGATGGAACGTTAAGAAATGAAGTTTCTGAAACATATGCCGGTATCGAGACCGGAACAGAACCTAACTCAGGAATTGATTTATTGTATAAATGGGAATGTTACGATAGGGCGGGGAATAAGGTTGTTGATTCATATTCATTCGGTGCGGATGCAGATATGATGATTTCAAATCCAACTCCTAGTTCCGAAGCGGTAGCTTCTGGAAATGATGTCACAATTTCAATTAAAACGCAAAAAAATGGAATTTGCAGTTATTCTTCAAATAATGGAGTTTCATGGGATGAATTTACAAATAAAGTTACAGAACCAGATGGTTACACACATAGTGCGACTGTTAATCTTCCAATTAATGAAGAACATCTTGATTATAAGGTAAAATGCAGTTTTACGGAATTGCAGGGAGAAATTTTCGGTTCAAGTGCAGACACAATTAAAGTTACAGTCGATGATAATGCTCCGCTAACTCTTCCTTTCGCTGATGATGAGCAAATTATTTTCGATAATCCACATTGGATTGGTCAAACAGGATTTGAATTAAGATGTATTGATGTTAAACAAGGACAAGGTGCAAGAGTATTCACTCCTATTGAAAGCGGCTGTGCTGATGTTTACTATTGCGACGAATTAATTGATGGTGATAATTGTGTTCCAGTTCAAAAAGCTGGAGATTCGTTCATTCCATCAATTGAAGCTTCAACAACGATACGATTCAATTCCGCTGATAATTTAGGAAATATGGGCATAGTAACTGAACAGCCAATTAAAGTCGATTTAACGGCCCCAACAATAAGTACTTCAAGTCCTGTTGATAGTTTGGGCTCCAATGCACTAAGAATTGATACAAAAGAACCAACTATTTCTTTGATTGGAGAAATTACGAATGGTCTTGGCGCAGATGTTTCTCCTCTGAAATTCTTCGGTTCATATTATAGAATTACCGATTGTTTGAATAATCAAATATTAAATGAAACGATTGATATTAATGATGTTGATTTGGTTTCCGAAAGTGTAGATTTTAGCAGAATAATCCCGTTGGATGAAGACCAAAGATACTGCATAAGCATATTCACAAAAGATTCTGCAGAGAATCTTGGTCAATTAGGCCCAATTGAGGTAATTAGAGATTCACTCGGTCCAAAATTGGGCGAAGCTGATTTATACAGAAGAAGTCCAATAACGAGCGGCACAACAACAAGTCTTGATGTTCCATTCGGTCAGGACTTTATACTTCAAATAAGAAACTTAGAAGATAGTTATGCTGGCTATGCTGATTTAGCTGAAAGGGTTGACAATGTTTGGATAGAAGATATGTTTGGAACTCCATTCAAAGTAACAAAATCTGGTCAAATTTGGGAAGGAACAGTTCAAACTAAATACTGGCCAGTTGGGTTATCTTATATTACTCTTTTTGCAAATGATTCGGTAAACAATATCGCTTCAAAAAGAATTAACTTCACAATTGCCGATACAGTTGACCCAAAGTCGGATATTACATTAGAAAATATTTATGGAGAGGAAACGCAAAAATTAACAAAAGGAGTTAATTATGTAATATTAAACGCTTCAGAAAGTTTATTCAATGTATCTCTTTACTTTTCAATAAATAATAAACATTACAACGCCACGTTTATGGCGCGAGACCTTGATGCAATAACTTGGGTCGGTACAGTAATTATCCCTTCCGGATTAACTGGAAATGCTGTTATAGGCGGATTGATGACTGATTTGAACGGAAGAACCGGAACTTCTTTCAGTTCAAATCCTGTGTCGGTTGATTCATATGATTTTACAATTCCAACCCCGAACATATTATTAGAAAATAATGAATATAGAACTTCATCATCTGCTGTGCAGTTTATAGGAATTGCAACAGCAGCAAGCAATCCTCACGGTTACACTTACCAATTCTTAATAAACGGAAATCCTTCGACAGCAACAGGAGATGTCATTGGCAGTTTGAAAAGTGGAATTAATAATGCTCAAGTTAGGGTAGAGGATAAGTATCGTAATTATGAAGTTCGCACTTATCGTATTACTGTAATAACTGGAGATTCAGTTGTAAATGCTGATTTAATTCCTCCTGCAATCACAGCTAAGGACGTTCAAATTAATTCACTCGGTGTAAAAATAATAAATAATAGGCTAACATCCAAAGAAGGGTTTTTGTCTGTAATAGCACCATTTGCTGTTAATGCGGACGTCTCCAACTCATACATAATCGGTCATGATTCAAAAATATATTATCCTGATTTAAATCGTAATTTTAACATTCCTTTAGTCGGAAGAACATTCACTGAGACACTAAATACAATCAGAGTCATATTTGTTGATGCAGCAGGAAATCAAGCTTCGCAAACAACAGATATTGTCAAAGATCTGCAGCCTCCAAACCTAATCAGGCTCGCATTCGGAAAGGTCATCGGGTAGTCAGATGAAAAAAGTTGTTTTATGGACCATATTGTGCTTATTCTTTGTTTCCTTAGTTTATGCCTCTCAAATAATTGTAATTAAAGACACAGTTAAGCCTAATATCGCTGCAACGTTTAATGAAACTGTTGTTCTTGACGATTATTCATGGATATTTGGGGCAACAGATGAAAAAATAATTGCGGATAATTCTACTTCTGACTTTAAAACTTTCGTTTTTACTCCAAAAATACCGTTAGTGAACGGGGTGTATCTTTTTACTGTCAATGCATTCGATATAATTGGAAATTTGAAAGTTTTTGAAAGAACAATTATCATAAATGTAAATCAAACATCAATTTATTTTAATAACCCTCTTCATGGAATAGGTCAATCTCCGAATTTTGATGTTAACATCGGAACATCGAGAGAAGCAATATGCAGGTGGGATTTTGCACTCAAACTGTTCAATGCGATGAGTACCTCATCTTTTTTTAATGAAAATTCAAAAACAATATCGCATTTAATAAAACCGAGCGGAGGCTGGAAAAATATTGAAACATCCAGTCCAGATACAATTCATGTAAAATGTATCGATATTTTCGATTTAAATGTAAAGAATGATAATCTTCAAATAGGTTATGATTCAACTCCGCCAGTTATAACTGTACGAACAAATTCTCCTGTAAGAACTTATCCTCCGAAAGGGATTATTACAGTTGAGTCTTCAGACAAGTCTGTTTGTTATATTGGTGGAGCTGTGTTTTCTGGCCAAAGCAGGATTACAACGTCTACATTTACTAAGCTCCCTATTGGAACAATTAATTATCCTTCAGATCCTGTCTCAGCAAATGGTCTTAAAACCTACAAAGTTAAATGTGAAAATCTTGCTGGATTGCTTTCGGAAGAAAAAACTGTACAAATTTCTGTTCAACTTGCTGAAAATTTAGAATTATTTGTTGATTCTCCTGCTGACTACATTAAAGGGCAGTTAAATTATAAAATCACTTCAAATAAAGCAGCTACTGAGTGTACTGCAACACTAAATAAACCAGATAATTCAAAAATAGTTTCAACATTAACTGACGTTTCTCCAATCGAGCATTCGTTAGCATTTGGAACACTAGTGAAGGGTACTTATATTGCTGATTTTGAGTGTAAATCCGGAACAGAACGTGCTTCTGCTAGAAAAACATTCATTGTCGATACAACTCCACCATCGATAACTAAGATTAATGCAACTGGCTGCACATTCGATAAATTATCTTTGAAGTTCTTAGCTTATGACAATGAATCTGGAATTGGAAGTTATAACTATTCGGTAAGTGGCACTAATGTTTCAATAAATTGGACTCCAACTGCGTCAGGCACGGTTGAAAGAACTGGATTGAGGATGGCAAAAGGGAAAGTATACACTATTCTTGTCAAAGCGATAAATAAGGCAGGAATTCCTGCAGCAACACCATCTAGTTTAGCATACACATTCAATCCAAATATGACGTTGGCTTGTCAGGAAAAGATTCCTCCAACAATTAAATTAAATGTAACCAATAGCACATATGGAAAAGATGTAAAAATTATTTGTTATGATGCTTCTGGTTGTGATTTGCCGAGCATCAAGTACGGATTATCTGATGTTGCAAAATGCAATGTTACAATTTCTTATTCTAAATCAATATTATTTACGAAACCTCAAACTATCTGCTGGTTTGCAAAAGATAAAGTTGGAAATATTGCAACAGGCTCACAGTTCATTCAGTTAAAGGCATTAGGAACTACCTGCACTAATGGCATCCAAGATGGTACAGAAACTGATAAAGATTGCGGCGGAAGCTGTTTAGGGTGCGCTGTTAATTTAAAATGTTCCCTCCCTAAAGACTGTGCTGAAAATTACTGCGATAATAAAGTCTGTAAAAAACCACTTTGTACAGACAATCTCAAAAATGGATTTGAGTCAGATTTAGATTGCGGAGGTTCATCTTGTAACGGATGCTCTCTTGGCAAAATTTGCACATCTAATTTAGATTGTTTATCAAACTCTTGCAATATCTCAGTTGGTAAAACTGAAGGAATCTGTACTATTACATCATGTACGGACAATATCAAAAACGGATTCGAAACAGATGTTGATTGTGGGGGCTCTAGCTGCAAAAAATGTGATGCGGATAAAATATGTGCAGCAAACTCAGATTGTTCTTCAGGTTTATGTCAGTTTGCAAAATGCGCAAGAGGAAGAGAATCTTGGGAGGAATTCGCGGCAAGATATGAACTGGATCCAAATGATAAAGATGGTGATTCGGATGGAGATGGAATAAGCAATTATGATGAATATTTGAACGGAACAGATCCAACCATTCCAGATGTTGAAGCTGGCACATCAAATCTATACAGATATTTGCTTTTGGCAATCGGAGCTGTAGCACTTATTATTGGAGTTTTATTTTTAACATATTTCAAAACAGATAAAAATACATCCGCATCTATGATTGCTGTCGGAGGAATTGCTCTTCTTTTAGTCATAATCGATTGGCTGCTATTTTTGCTGCCAAAATATGTTCTTGTACCTGTTGCCTTGGTCGCTCTTTTGGCAACAGGATACTTAACATATAATAATCAGACTGCAATAACACGTAAACTTTCCGGCAAATCACAATTAGCGGGCAGTTCTCTTGTTCAAAAAATATCTTCATCACAAACAGCAATTGAAGTAAAACAAAGACTTCCTGAAACTAAGAAAGAAAAAGAAGATTTGGAAGCAACAAAAAAGATGATTGCAATGCTTAAGCAGGAAAAGCTTGATAAAGAAAGAAAACGAGAAGATTTGTTTTCATCTTTTGATCAGAAGGGAGTTAAAAAAGAAGTCAAAAAGATTGAAATTAAGAAAGAAGCAATAAAACAAATTGAACCAATTAAGAGAGAAGTTAAAAAAACAAATATTAAACTTTCTGCAAAAACACAGCCTAAATTTTCAGAATTTGACTTATTATCATCCCTTTCGAAAGGAAGCAATGCAATGGAAAGACTTTCAAATATGAATAAGGGCGGAATTTCTGATTTAGATAGGCTTAGAAAAAAGGAAGAAGCATTTAGCAAACTATCGCGACTTCCAAAAACAGACGTAGAAGATGTCTTTTCCAAGCTTCCAAAACCAGAACCAAAGAAAACGAAATCGCAAACTGATACGGATGAAAAAAATAAAAAAAGAGGGAAAAAATGATACGCAGAGGTAAAAAAGCAGAAATGCAGTCCCAAATTTTTATCTACATTCTCGCAATGGTTGTTGGAGTTGGAATATTGTTGTATGGTTACAACGCCATCAAAGGCTTTAAATCACAGGCAGATGATGTTTTACTGCTTCAGTTCGAAAATGGAATTAAAAATGATTTAAAAACAATTTCTTTCGAATCAACAAAAGTAAAAACATATGATTTGCCATCAGAATTTACCCAAGTTTGCTTTGGTGCGGAGAGAGTTGATGCTATTGATGTCGGCAAGGAAGAAGTAAGGCAGTTGGCTTTGAAGAAAAATTATAAATATCCTTTAATCAGGGCGGCAATAGGAGACTATTTAACTTCTGGTGCGAAAGGAACAATAAATAATGTTTTCTTATATCCAAATGGAGAAAAAGCATTTTTTTCCGGAGTCAAAATAGAACTTGGCGGTACGATTGATGAACTAAAAAAATTCAAATGTTTCGATGTAAAAAGCGGAATATTAACTATAAAAATACAAGGCAAAGGAAGCACAGTTTTAATTCAGTAACCCAATGAAAAACAAAGGTCAAGTCGAGGTACAGTTTAATTGGATATTCATTTTAATAGTCGGTGCAATAATTCTTTCATTCTTTGTTGTTATTGCAATGAGGCAGAAACAAGCATCAGAATCAAGCATTAACGTTGGATTTTTTGTTAATTTTGAAAAAGCATTAAGCGGAATATCTGTGGTTGAGGGTAAAAAACTTCTTTTTGAAGTTCCAAATATGGATTTAAACTACGAATGTACTCAAAGCTGTGATTGTGCTGCATATGCGGGAGTTTCGCGAGCAAGAGCTTCAGCTTCATTTAATATGAGGGATAAACTTATTTTCTCTCCAAATAAACTGAAAGGAAATCATTTGTTGACGATGAGCACAGCTTGGTCATACCCATTTAGAATTGTTAATTTCCTATATATAACTTCTCCAGAGGTAAAATATTTGATAGAAGACACTCCTCTTGGAAATTCTTTCTATAATCTTCTTCCAGATAAAGTTTTAAGAGTCGAACAAACTGAGCAGAGAGCTTTTGATAAGCAATTATTTACTCCTGATCAACCAATTAAAGCTATCTCGGGTAATTACAAGGCAAAGTTTACATTTATTGAATCCAAACCTGAAGACTTTACAATTCCTTCTGAGTTGGTTAATCTTCCAAACAAGGATGTTACTGCCATTTACTTTGAAAAAACAGCAGGTTCTCCCGAAAGAATAAGATTCTATGAAAAAGATTCTTCAGATAAAACAAAATTCAGAGAAACAGGAGTTTCATATTCGTTTGGAGAGGCAACACAAATTGGTGCTATATTTGCTGAAGATTTAAATGCATATGCCTGCATGATGAACAAAGCTTTAAAGAAATACGAAATGGTTGCGAGAGTTTACTTAGAAAAACAAAATGCACTTGTTGTAAAAATCAATGAAATTCTCCTAACAAATCCATCCAGTCCATTGAAAAATTGTTTAATCAGCTATGTAAATAGCTACATGGATGAAGTTATCATTAATGTTCCAAATATCAATTTTAAGAATCAACTCGGAGAAAATGATATCGCAGCAAGAGACTTAACTAGTAATGTAAGGTCAATTTCACTTCAAAATGACAATGCCATCAGAGGAAGCTGTCCTCAAATATACTGATATGAAAACTAAAAAATCACAAATGCAAATGGGAGAGAATGTAATAATTATATTTATATTTTTTATATTGCTCATTTTTGCTGTAGTTTTCTTTATGAAAATACAGGGGGCAAAAACTAAGCAAAGAATTGATATTGACATTACTGGGCGGGGTTTGCAAATTGCACAAAAGGTAGCGTTTTTGCCTGAAGTTCAATGTACAAAAGATAATGCTGAAATATTTTCAGGATGCTATGATGAATTTAGCATACGCGCTTTAGATGCAATATCTGGAACGAAAGCACAACGGGATTATTATTATGATGTCTTCGGATTTTCAACAGTTTCTGTAAGGAAGATATTTCCAATTGATATTGAGCAAAAACCTTTAGTTTTGTATAACAATACACTCGGTAATTATACGTCAATTATTGTTTCAAATGTTCCAATCTCTCTTTGTAATTTTTTGGAAGATAGAAGATGCAGTTTCGGGGTGCTAAAAGTTGAAGTTTACACATAAAGGACAAATGGAAATAATGGGACTTGCAGTAATTGTTATTCTTTTAGCCGTTGGCATGTTTTTTGTAACTAAGTTTTCTCTGAGTTCACAACAGCCAACCGAGGTTGCAAATTCTCAGATGAAACAGGTTGCCATAGGGTTTGTTAATACTTTGTTAAGTACGGATGCTAACTGCGGCGGAACTGCTACCTTTTCAAGATTATTAGAAGAAATGTCTGCTCCAGAATACACTATTCTTGCGTGTGCTGTTGATCCGGATGCTTTTAAAACCAAAGCAACACAGATTTTAGATAAAACATTAAATATGTGGGGATATAAATATAAATTAACCGTATATTACCCTCCAAATGCACCTTACTCATTAATCAAGCCGAACGAGGGAGTAATTGAGATTAATCATGAATGTCTTGAAACAATGGATGAAGAAGCAGCACCTCCCTTCCCAATTCCTACTGATTACGGAGATGTAAGGGTAATTATGAAAATATGTTATTGAAAAAAATAAAAATCGGGAAGAAAGGAGATTTATTGGATGCATTTGAGCCTTTAGTAATGCCAATTGCAGTTTTAATTGCAATAATAGTTATAATTGCTATCGTTATGATGATTTTGAGGATTTTAAAATGAAGAAAGGTGCAGTAAGCTATCTAAATGTAATTATTTTGGCAGTAGTTGTTCTTATTGTCATGCTCAGTCTTACTAAAATAGTAACTGACAGCATTTCTTCCTCGGCAAAAATTGGTAAGTGTGGTGCAAGTTTGCTAAAATCAAGTTTTTTGGATAAAACGGTCACATTTGGAATTAGACAGGGAGCCATGTCTTGTAATAATTTACCAGATTTAACAATTAAAAAATCAGATGTTTCTGTTGGCAGCAAAATAAAAGATGCTGCCGTTAAAAAAGTTATTGCAGATAAAATGCTTGATTGTTGGAAAATGGTCGGTAAAGGACTAATTGATCCATACAAAAATTATGCAAATGATCAGTCATACTGTTTAACCTGTTCTGATATTATTTTTGACAAAGATTTTATTGAATCTGCCAAAGAACAACAATATGAACTAACTGATAACATATATTGGTTAGCAACAAATCCTGTGCCAGGATTAGAAACAACATATTTCGAGGATTTATTTGGAGTTAAGCCAGAATCAGACTTAATCAGAGAATTAAAAGAAAAGGAAGCACCAATTGATGTTTTGCAGCAGTATTCTATTGTTTGGAGAATGGAGAAAAGGGACACTTCTTTGGCAACAACTCTTATTGCGGGTGCTTTGGGAGGTTCTGTTACGGGTGCTTATGTAGGTCAATTAGGCGGTGTAATAGGCGGTGCTTTCGGAACTCTATTATTTCCGGGAGCCGGTACTACCATTGGAGCAATAATCGGCGTTACATTGGGTGCGGGGGGAGGAGCAGCTGCTGGAACATACGGAGCAATAAAGGTACTTAACTTTGCGGAAGGAATCGGACAAGTTTCATCTCAAATTTTAGTTGTTCCAAAAAGTCAGCTCGGACGTCAATATGTATTCGGCGGTGATTCAAACGCAAAACCAAAAGATTTCTGCACTAAACTGGTGAATTACTGATGAGGATGTATTCTGTGATGGTTGCGGCGATTCTGAGTTTTGTTGTTCTAATTCTTGTTTTAGCTTTTATTAAATCTGCAAATGAGGGAACACGAAATATTGTCGACAAGCAAATATGCAAGCAAAGTGTAGAAGCAAACGCTCTTTTTAGATTTGACAAGTTATCTGCTAAAACAGATATAAAATGTCCAACTATTTTCATTAAATCTTCTGCAACTAAGAAAGCAGCAGTTTTTGAAACTCTTGCATTAGCAATGGCCGATACGTGGGATGAATTTTTACTCGGAAGAGTAGAAATTTTTGATACAAGCACCCAAAATTACTGCGTAATAAGGAGAGTTGTTCAGTTTGATAATCCTGAACAATATGAGGGATTCTTTGATTATTTGATTATGCATGATCCTCCGAATATAAGGATGCCATATTTTAGCTATTTAACTGGATTTAGTTTCGAAGAAGGTACTGAGTCATTCAAACAAAATATCGAATTAAAAAATAATGATAAATTAAATACAAACACCCCTTATGCTACTGTCTTTGTAATGGCCAAAAAAGAACATATTGGAAGAGTTTTGGGAGCTAAATATGGTGCTATTGCTGGAGCTAGCGTTGGTGTTATTGCTGGCGGCACGATTGTATATCTTTCAGGAGGTTCTGGAATTGTTGCAGTGGCAGGAACCGTTGCTAAATCAACAACGCTTGGAACCGCAATTGGAACCGGAACTGGATTCTTATTGGGCTCTAAATATCCCGCAAGCTGGGATGCTGCAATGTTACTTGTTCCTTATAATGAAGAAAGTTTAAAAACATTGGATTGTACAAAACTTCCAGTATCAATAACAAATGAAGAAGGTGCAGTAGGTGGGTAAAAAAGCTCAGATTTGGGATTTTTTTGTTGACAATCTATTTTGGATAGCAATGCTTTTAACAGTTTTGATTATTGTTTGGCTTTTATACACCGATAAAATGACTCCTTTGTTGAACGGAATGTTGAATAAATTGAGGTTTGTCTGATGGAAAAAGAATGGCTGTATGCTTTGCTTGCAGTTATTTTGATAATCGTTCTTTTATTTGTTCCTTCAAAAATAAGAGAAGTTTACAATGTATTTACCGGAATTGGAAATGAAGAGTCATTTGCTTTAACAAAATTAAGAGCGGATTGTACAGCACTTATTGATAATAATGAACCGATTGACAGATGTGCATTGGAAGTTGCCGAAGAAACACTCAAGGCAAAAGGAGATGCAATTATTGTGGAAAAATGGTTAAGGATACAAATAGAAAAAGGAGAAGAAAAATATCTGAAAGAAAGTTTAGAGTTTGGAAGAACTGCTTTGTATTCTGTATCGAAAGATTGGGTTGGAGCCCTGGAAACTTATAATCTGATTTATAATAGATGGACGGGAGATGAGGTTCAGCTTGCGATAGATGAAGTGAATATTAATATTAATATCGATAAAACATTCACAATTTATGATGAAATGCATTTATCAGAATCTGGAGCTCATGCTTTTAACAGAGCAGTTATTACTCAAAATAGTAATTTGCTGGAGAATTCATTAAAGGGAGCAGTCAAGCTTTACCAAAAGAACAAAGAAAAACTCCCAGATAAACCTCTTTTAAGAGCTGGAGAAACTTGCAATACGAAGTATGAATCGACAAATCTTTTGCTTTCCTCTTGCATTTACTTTTCAAGAGTTTCCTTAGGTGTTGGCTGTTATTTGCGTGCTGAAGAAACGGCAGGTAAAATAATAGGTTCAACTGCCGTATGTCAGTCCTGTTCAGATTATACTATTGCACGATTAGACACCACAACTAGTGTGTGCAGCGGGTATCATAATCGAGAATCTTGTGAAGCGGATCCTTGTGATAAAGGTTATTGCGTGTGGGACTCAGGAAGCTGTACTGATAAATTTACCCCCATTATTGAAGGAAACTACTGGGATTTGACTTATTGGACAATTAGCTGAAAGCCATAAGATTTATATATAAATAGGGGTTAAAAAGACATATAAGAGGTGCTATATGAATAAGAAAGGTGTTGAGATTGCTTTGAATTTAGTTATCATAGCGGCGATAAGTCTTCTCGTTTTAGTCGTTGTTGCAATTATTATATTCGGAAAGCCGGTTAAATCGGTTCAGCAGGCTAGCGAATGTGCAACTCAAGGCGGGATGTGTGCTATAAAATGTAATAATGCGGATTATGGAACGCAAGATTATCAAAGCATTAATCCAACTGTAAGCTGTCCTAATTCAAACACGGATGAGCGACAAGTTTGTTGTATTCCATTAAGCGTATAACTATGAGATCAAAAAGAGGGGTAGAGCTTGCATTAAATATAGTAGTAATTGCAGTTATAGCTCTTCTAGTTCTCGTTATTGTTGTATTTATTTTTGGAGGAAAAGCAAACATATTCTCAAAAGGAGTTTCTGAATGTACGGCAATCGGGGGAGAGTGCAGTCAAACACCTTGTGTTGGACGACCGACATTTTCTAATGGGGAGTGTAAAGTTCCTGAAGGAGAACCTAAGCAATATTGTTGCTCCAATGTTATTACCTCATGAAAAATAAAAAGGCTTTTGAAATGACTATAAGTACAGTTGTAGTTATGGTTTTAGCATTAATTCTTCTTGCGGTTGGAATATATATAATATATTCAAAAATACTTAAACCAGTTGAGGGAACAACATCTGTTTTGGATTGCAGTGCAAGAGGGGGCACCCCTCAAGTAACCTGTGATGGTTGTGCATCTAATATTTGTTTGAAACTTCCCGGCGGAAATCCATATTGTTGTATAAACTCTAAACAAGCCAGTTAACATGAAAAAAGCAGCATTAAATATTTCTTTAATGGAGATTATTGGTTTAATAATTGGAAGTTTAGTTATAATAACTTTAATTTTTTTTGTGATGGGGATAACTGATTTATTCAAGAACAATCCGGAGCAGGCAACGTATGATAATTACGATGTTCTTATTTCTTCAGTCAATGATTTGGTTAAGGGACAAGCAGGAGATTCCTTAAATGAATTCCCAGACAAAAAAATAGAAATTGTTCCTGCTCAAGAAAATGCCGTTCAAGTAACAATTCCGTTATATATTCAGGAAGGATTCGGCATAGTTGGTTTTGACAGGGAAGAAATAAGAATAAAAAATTGCGCAGGAGTTCAAGTAAAATCTCCACTAAAGAAACCGGAGATGTGTTCAAAGATTCCATGTTTGTGCTTATATAAACAGGGCCCAGAGGTTGGACCGTATGCTTATTCTTTATGTACTGCCTTGAGGAATATAGGTAAAGTGTCCGTAGTTTCTCAGTCTGAATATAACTATGGTGGTTTAAGGGATGATGCACCTGGCAATGATTTGTATGTAAGAGCAAAATGCGGACAAACTGGACAATTATTTAATGTTAAAAATGTTAAGATTATCAAACTTCCTAGAAAGGAAGAAGGAAAATTCGATTTAATATTCGATATTCTGCCTTCTTAATCTAACAAAGCTTTTAAACACGTACTTATAAACTACATATATGGATGGACTGGGTAAAAAGGGGTTTGCAGAGCAGCTCCAAGCTGAAACAATAATGGAGTTAGTTCTTGCCGGCATTATAACTGTTGCTTTGTTCGTTTATGTTTCTAATGTAGCTTCCAATTCACTTTTCGAGCAGAATTTTATGGCAAGAGACGTAGGATTGCTTACAGATACTATATTATCTGCCCCGGGTAATGTAAATTATGTTTATGATACTTCTATTGCAGAAAAAAAGATTCCTGGTCAGGAGTATACTCCTTTGAAGTTTTTTCATGAAACAAAATTCAGTTTTTTGTTTAGAGATTCAACTGTGAGCGTATTCTCTACAGATAGCAGTCTTGAAACTCCTGTCGAATATTATTTTGGGACAGACAGCAATATTAAATTCGATTCTACTGATAAACTAAAATATAATCTTGTTTTTAATAAAGTAAGCAATGAACTGAAAATAACTAGCATTGAGCAAGTGGCAACAGAGGAAGAAGATGAATAAACGCGCACAAATATCGTCATTAATGACAATAACCATTCCTAGGCTGTTGTTTTTAATTATTGTTTTATTTTCTGTTGTTTTTTTAATCAGACAGTTTGTTGTTAATAATTTAAATATTCAGGATGTTCAAGCTGAAGTTTTTGTAAATAAAGTTCTTTATTCTCCAAATGGGATACTTTTTTATGACAATAGTCTTCAACGAACGGTTTCAGGAATAATAGATCCTTCGAAGTTAAATCCCGAAATTTTGGATTTACTCATGGACTATAAAACTCAAAATTTTATTGCGGCAAATATTACGTTATTTGATACAAATAACAATATTGTTTCTTCTGCTGCATACAATAAGGAGTCGTATCTTAATTGGAATCCAATTGCTCAATCTTTGTTAAAAGGGTCTGGCGGGGTTAAACGAACATCAAAAACTATTTTAGTCAATTATATTGATACGAAATTACATCAAGGTTATTTGAAATTCGAGGTATTAATACCGGGAAACTAAAATGAACAAAAAAGCAATAATCTCAACTGCAATAAGTGATTTTGTAGGATACGGAGCATTCGTAATCGTTTTCCTTGTATTTTTATTACTATTTAATCTGTCTATACCAGTTAACAAAGTTAAAACTCCGACCGTGAATGAACTTTCCCAGGTAGATTTATATGCTTTTACGGATATAACTGCAAGACACGTTTTACTTAATTTTTTGAGGTCAGATATTTATCTTCCTCAGGAAACAATGAAAGTGAGCGACTATGTTATTCTGGTGGCTCACAAAGGTTCTGATGAAAATTCATTAATTAAGCGACAACTAGACTCGTATGTAGATTCATATGGAAACGGATGCTATGAACTAAACCTGTTAAGAAATGGAAAAAGTGTATTTAGAACAAGAAAAGAATTTAGCGGATGCAGATTGCCTCCTGCTGTTACTATGCAGATTCCATCTCAGACTGGGGAGATAATCGAAGCAAGTTTAAGGTTGGGTGCTAAACCATGAAATCTAAAAAAGCTCAGTTTTTAGTAGGCTTCGTGGTAATTATGACTTTCTTTGCTCTCCTTTACGCCTTGATAGTTCTTTCTTCCAAGTATAATGTTAGTAATGTGTATGGGGGAAAAAGAGATATAGGAGAAAAACAGTCTTCCCTGTTTAATTTGTATCAGAGGGGAGAAAATGCAAGATTCTATGTTGAAAAAGCATCAGAAATCGCCGCTTTGAATACAATAAATAACCTTTCAAGAGAGAAAGCAGGTTGTGATACTTATTTAGGTTATTCCGTTTGGTCAACAAAGGATAAAAAATGCATTCCAAATGCTAAAATTGCATCCGAAAAATTTAAACAAGAATTTTTAAGCAAACTAAATGATTTATTGTTAAAATACAGCGATATAAAGCTCACTGGAAATGATTATGAATTAATAATTTCTAAAAATTTGAGTATTATCGGAAAATCAAAAATCGATTCATCAATATCTCCCGGACAGGCATCTGGCGGGGAGCAAGGAACAAATCTTGTTCAAACAATATGGCCCGCAGAAGGAAACATTTCTGGATGTTATGGAGCAAGAACTCTGGTGGGTTCAAATGGAAAAGAAAGAGAAGATTGGCACGATGGTGTTGATTTGGCTTTGGAAATTGGAACACCGCTTAAGGCAGTCGCCGCAGGAGTTGTTGTTCTGGCAGGCAATCAGTGGATAAATGATTGTGCTTGTTGCGTAGCTCCTAGCTGTGCTCCAAATTCGTGCAGCAATAAAATTTGTTTTAACAGAAATAATTATCCCGGTTTTGGTAACAGCATGGTAATAAAACATTCTGACACATTTTATACCAGATATAGTCATTTGTCAAAAATAGTTAAAAAAGTTGGTGATAGTGTTTCTCAAGGAGAAATTATTGCAGAATCAGGAAATACGGGATATACTCTTGGCCCTCATCTGCATTTTGAAGTTTATTTCACAAATGTTTTTTCAC
>JBBSYT010000047.1:0-4852 GCA_038045085.1 Nanobdellota archaeon | reverse complement strand
TTGATGGAGAGGTAAAGGTTGAGCCGTGTGCAGATTATAGAGGAGGAATTTGTGTTCAATCAGATATTGAAAATCCAGAAAAGAATAAAAAATTTAGTATATCTGCTTGTGTTGTGAATGAGGCATCAATATGTATTAATTATAATTCTAAACAAGATAGTATGGGGCAAAATTGCTTAAATAATAGTATGTGTTATTTAAAAAAGATTGATGTTGATGATGGATTTAGATTTGACATTTGTCTTCCTCAATATCCAAAAGGTTCTGATTTAAGTTATGAAGAAGGGACATATAATCTCTGTTCAATGGCAAATCAAAAATGCACTGCTATTTATGAAAAAAAAGTTGATGGATGGGATTGTGTATATAATTGTAATTGTGAAAAAAATATTTTTAGTCAGCAAATGAATGAGTTTTGCACTTCTCTTGGAGATTGTGGAGCTAAAGTCAATATTTTAGGAGAGGGAACAGATAGTCTAGAAATTAATAATGCTCCTCAAATTTCTTGGAGAGATTATATTCAATATGCGAAAGCAATTGCTGGGCAGTTTGCTCAGCCAAAAAATTTAAGTGATGTTTTACTTTCACATGCAAGTACAGCAAAACTAGAGGGGTATGATGCAAGTAAAGAGCCAGAAAATAAAGCTACTGAAGCAATAAGTTTAGGAGGAACAATTGTTGGGGGGTTGGGAACAACTATTGGAATTCTGGGTTGGGCAGGAATTATTTCTTTAGAAACAGTTACTCTTCTTCCTGTTGCAGAATGGGGTGCGGGAGGCATTATTGGAACAGCTCCTACAAGCATAGCTGCATTTGGTACTGCTCTGGGAGCATTTTCTGTTGGAGTTATTGTTGCTCAAATATTAACTATGGCTTTTGGACTTACAGGACAGGCTGCGATGATTATGGCTGTTGCAGGAGTTGCTGCTGGAGTTGCATTAGCAGTAATTGTTTACTCTGGGGGTTGGGCTGCTTGTATTGGACCTCAAGTAGTTATATGTGCAATTATTTTTATAATTTTAATCGCAATCGCAATTGTTTTAAAAGTTCTTGGAATAGGAGAATCAAAAGAAGTTATTGCATCATTTACATGTTTACCTTGGGAAGCACCTGTTGGAGCAGATAAATGTGGAGTTTGTAATGGAGATATTCTAAAACCTTGTTCAAAATATAGATGTGAAAGTTTAGGACAGGCATGCAAATTACTAAATGAAGATAGTGAAAATCCGAGTTGTGAAAAAATTATAGATAATCATCAACCACCAACAATTTCTACTGGAGATATTAATTATGGATATGACTTTGCAAATGAAGAAACTTGGAATGTAAAAGTTCAGAGAGATAATGGAAATTGTATTCCAGAATTTGCTCCATTAAAATTTAATTTAAATACAGATGAGCCAGCTCAATGCAAATATTCGTTTGAGAGAACAAATAATTATGAAGCAATGCAAAATTATCCTCTAGATTTAAATTCTTATGTTTCAAATCATAGTTTCGGTATTATGATGCCAAGTTTGAATAGTTTAAGTGTTTATGATGTTGTTGGAGATATAAGACAGAAATTTGGCAATATGAGTATGTATATTAGATGCCAAGATTATTATGGAGATGTAAATGTAAGAGAATATGTTGTAAATTTCTGTATAGAATCTGGACCTGATTTAACTGCTGCATATATTACTAAGTTTACTCCAAGAGAAAATGGATTTATTAAATACAGAGAGACAAAAAGTCCATTAACAATTTTCCTAAATGAACCAACAGAATGCAAATATGATAATGAAGATAAAAATTATACTGCTATGAAAAATTCTATGGAATGTAAAACAGAAATAACTCAGTTTGAAAGTTTTGGTTGGCCTTGTTATACTAATTTAACTGGATTAACCGAAGATACAAATACAATTTATATTAAATGTAAAGACCAGCCCTGGTTTAAAAATACTGCAAATGAATCTCAGAGAAATATTAATACTCTAGGTTTTGCTTATACAATCTCTAAAACAAAAAATCCTCTGAAGATAGATTATATTGTTCCTCTAGGAGATATTGAGACCGGACTTGAACCGATGTCTATAGATTTTGAAGTTAAAACATCTGAAGGAGCATATTATGGAGATTCTAAATGTGAGTATAATTTTGATGGTTCTGAAAAATTTGTTCAGTTTAGAAATACATTTTCAAATCTGCATACTCAAAACATAAATCAGCTAATGAATGGTCCTTATATTATGAGCGTAAAGTGTGGGGATGAAGCAGGAAATATTGCAAATGGTTCTACTGAAATTAATATAAAACTTGATAAAAATCCCCCAGAAGTAATCCGTGCTTATGAAGAATATGGAAATTTAATTATTCAGACAACTGAAAAAGCAGAGTGTTATTACTCTCCTGCAAAATGCATCTTTGATATTGAGAATGCTACGAGCATGACAACTGGATTTTCCACTCAGCATAAAACAGAATGGAAAGAAGGAATTACTTATTATGTCAAGTGTATTGATATCTGGGGGAATCGCCCAGATGAGTGCAGTATAAAATTATTACCAAGTTTTTTTGCATCATTAATCTTAAATAAATTTATAAATAAGTTTATCGTCTAATAAAAATGGAAAAAAAGG
Organism: Nanobdellota archaeon; assembly: GCA_038045085.1. GTDB lineage: Archaea > Nanobdellota > Nanobdellia > Woesearchaeales > UBA10107 > UBA10107. Next base: position 2,228 of record JBBSYT010000047.1, on the reverse strand, counting down.
GGCAGGTTACGATTTTTGTTATTATCGGGATAGTGATTGTAGCGTTCGCTGTTTTGGTTTATTTATTTTATCCGAAAATTTCTTCAACTTTTGGATTTACAGAAGAAACTCCGTCGTCATATATTCAAAAATGTGTTGAGGATTCTGTGAAAAACAGCATTGGAAAAATTGCTACGCAAGGTGGAAGTTTGGATCCAGAAAATTATTATTTATATAAAGACCAGAAATTAGAATATTTGTGTTACACTAATTTGGATTATTTAACTTGTGTTATGCAACAGCCAATGTTAAAAAAACATTTTGAAGAAGAGATTGCAAAAGATGTTCAGGGAAAGGTTCAAGAGTGTGTTCAGGGGATGAAAACAAATTTTAAAAATAAAGGATATGATATTCAAGTTTCAGGAGAAGGTTTTGCAGTAGAAATTCTTCCTAAAAGAATAAATTTGAAAATTAATCAAGCAGTTAGTTTGACGAAAGCAGAAGAGAGTCAGAAATATGAGTTCCTCAGCGTCGGTGCTGAAAGCGAAATTTATGAATTAATTTCTATTGCCGAGAGTATTTTAAATTGGGAAGCGAGTTATGGAAGTGCTGAAACAACAATTTATATGAATTATTATCACAATTTAAAAGTTGAAAAATTAAAACAATCAGATGGAACAACCGTGTATATTTTGACAAATAGAGATTCAGGAGAAAAATTCCAGTTTGCGTCGAGGAGCATTGCTTGGCCGTCTGGATATGGAGCAACTGCAATATGAAAAATAAAAGAGAGATTATTGAAAAAATAAAAGAGAATAGGGAGAAGATAAAAGATAAAAGTGTAAAAAAAATTGGGATATTTGGCTCAGTAATTAAAGGTAAGAAAAACCCCAGAGATATTGATATAATCATTGAATTTGATAAGCCAACATTTGATAATTATGCAGAAGTATTGATATTATTAGAAAAGATTTTAAAAAAGAAAATAGACTTAGTTACCAAGTCCAGTTTAAGACCAGAACTAAAATATGTAATAAATGAGGCTGAATATGTCAAACTCTAATCTTTACAAAAATACTATCTTAGAAATGATAAAAAGATTAGAATCTTCTTTAACAAATAAAGAGAAATTTATGAGTGATTCAGAAATGCAAGATGCTACTTTAATGAGATTGCAAGTTATCGGAGAGAACATTAAAAATATCCCTCTTGAAACTAAAAAGAAAAATTCGCAATTCAAATGGAAAAAATTTGAAAAATTACGAAATCTAATTAGTCACAAGTACAATTCAGTAGATTATGAAATAGTTTGGAATTTTATTAAAAATAATCTTGCAGAACTAAAAGATAATTTGGAGAAAATAATATGAAAAATAAATTAATATTAATTATCTTAGGAATGTTCTTAATCAGTTTTGCTTCTGCAGTAGGTGTTTCTTACTGCGCTGAAAAAACTGTTTCGGGAGCTTGGTGTCAGAATGTTCCTTTAGAACAAGTGAACCAAAATTACCAAAGTGCTCCGACATCTTGTGAGTCAACCTCATATTGCAAGTTAGGATGCTGTTATGACAGCGACGAGGGAACCTGCATGAAAAATACTCCTCAAATTACTTGTGAAAATAGCAAGGGAGTTTGGTCTAATAGTGCGAGTTGTGAAGTTCCACAATGTGACTTGGGGTGTTGTTTAATTGGAGATCAGGCAGCATTTGTTTCAAAACAGAGATGCAAGAAATTGTCGTCGATATATGGACTTGATATAACTTTCAGAACAGATATTTCAAATGAGATTCAGTGCATTTTAAGCACAACTTCAGATGCAAAGGGGGCTTGTGTTTTTGAACAGGAATTTCAGACAACTTGCAAATTCTCGTCTAAGAAAGAGTGTTTAGATTTGGGATATGAAAATATTTCTTTTCATGAAGATTATCTTTGCAGTGCTCCTGAATTAAATACTGTTTGCGCGAAGACAAAAAAAACAACTTGCGTTGAGGGGAGGGATGAAGTTTTTTTTGTAGATAGTTGCGGGAATATTGCAAATATTTATGATGCTACAAAAGCAGATGAACAATCTTACTGGACAAAAATTGTGCAAAAACCAGAGAGTTGTGGGGCAGGAAATGCTAATGCTAATTCTGCTTCATGTGGAAATTGTGATTATTATTTAGGAAGCACTTGCAAAAATTATAAAAGAGGAACAGACAGAGCTCCGCAATATGGAGATAGTATTTGCCGAGATTTAAGTTGCAAAT
>JBBSYT010000046.1:0-3069 GCA_038045085.1 Nanobdellota archaeon | reverse complement strand
CTCGTTTCAATTGTAATTCCTTCTTTTGTAGGGCTAGGAACTTCAAAATAAACGCAGCAATTGCATCCTTCTAAAATTTCTTTAAGAGAACCAGGTCTTAACGCAGTAAAATTTGGATTTGATACTCTGTATGTTTTTTCAGTAAATTGATTTGTTTCATAACTTTCTCTATTGCCTCTCCATTTTTTCCCTTCTCCTTTTCTTGCCCATACTCTCGCTGCATAATTTAATCTCATTTCTTTTGGCAATTTATGTATTTTTCCGTGGCTTCTTTTCATTAAATGTTCATATTGATTTTTAAGAAATGGTATTTGTTCTATGTTATCTGTTTTTATGAATGTTTCTTCTAAATTTCTTTTCCATTCTGGAGTTACTGAATCCATTGTTCGAATTAATCCAGGATCACGTCCAGAACTTCTTCCATCACACCATTTTTTGACAACTATCGCTTCAAATTCTCTCGGAGAATATACCCTATTCGGTATTGCTGTCGGGGTTGACATTTTTTCATCTAAGACTTTTAAGCCTTTTATGGTGTCGGAGTATTTAAAGGTTAGTTAATTTTTAATACTAGTACTGGTTTTGCCATCACTATGAACCTTAATTTTGGATGTAGAGAAAAGACAATTCCCGGTTATTTCAATGTTCATTACTTGAATGCAAAGAATGTTGATTTGGTTTTTGATTTTGACCGGTTTCCATACCCTTTGAAAGGAAATTATTCCCATATTGAGATGTATGAAATTTTGGAACATGTTGAGAACCCCATTCTTGTTCTGAAAGAACTGCACAAACATTGTTTTCATAAAACTAAATTAAAAATAGCTGTTCCGTATTACAACTGCGCAGGAGCTTACAATGCGTGGAGTCATAAACACTTTTTTAACAGAAAAGCCGTTGAGATGATGATTGATAGAAATTTATTCAGAATTGTTAAGCTTAAATTGATTCCAACACGTCTTGGCAGATTGATTCCTGGCTTTATAAGGGAAAAAGCAAGTTTTGTTCTTGGGGAGATTTATTCTCAGATTGAAGTAGAATTAGAAGCCAGATTTTAGGCTTAGTAGAAAATAAGAAAATAACACTGCGTCAGCTCGGCTTGTTATACTGATTTATATTGCATTTTTCTATCTGGAACTTCGAAAAATGCCTGTCGTTTAACATAATGAAGCCTCACATATTGATGCTAAAAATCGACTTTTGGGGCAGGGCCTAAAAATCCTTAAAATTTATAAACAGGAAGTACTTATTCTGGTTATGGCGATAGATCCGAGGTGGGTTCCTCCGCGATTGGTGGAACGAAAAAATAATACTTGGAAGATAGTTTTAGTTGCTATTCTTGCTTTATTAGCTGTTCTTTACGTTGCATATCTAATCGCATCACCAAAAACTGTTTCTACACAACAAGTAACTTCACCAGTTGCTCAACCAGCGTCAACTCCAGTTGCTGAAAAACCAGTTTTCAAATCTGATGCTCCTCCATTTGATTCTAAGTGTACAGTTGTTGCAGGAGTAATTCCCGGTTCAATCGTAAATCAAGATAATAAAGTACGTTTCACATTCAGAAACAGCGGTAAGATTACAATCGAAGGTTCGTATTTTGAAGCATCTAATGTTGATAAAAAAGCTTACAGAAAAAATATGGAATCATTAGCTCCTGGAGCAGAAGCAACTTATTCAATTGATTTGAATGACATTTCAAATGAAGTCGGAATTTCTGTTAAATCATTCGTTATTCTTCCTGTCCAAAATGCTAAAGCATGTTTGAATCAGAGAATGATTGTTATAAAATAAAATGACACATGATTATAAGTCACTTTCAATTTTAGTTCTTATTGCAGTTCTTTTATTGGCAGCAAGTCAAGAAACATTGGCTGCATTTATTGTTTTTCTGACTTTAGTTTATCTTTTTGTTAATAACAGAAAATAATAATTAAAACGATTTTTTGTTTATTATTAAACTAAAAATATTTTGCCTGGGTGCGACAAAGTAAGTTAATCGAAATCTTTTTAAAGAGAGCAAAGACAATATCTATTATGACAGTAAAACGAGCACCAATATTATCGATTGTGCTAATTAGTTCTTTAGTTATTTTGCTTAAATAAAACAGCGTTTCTCTTTGGAAATGCTGAAACAAAACAACTATAGACTTTGCTGTCGTGGAGGAAAAAATGGAAACACTAAGTGAATATGCGAGAAATAGATATGACGAAGCTGCAAAAGGATTGGATAACTTTCAAAGAAGCACTCTTTTAGCAAAGCTTTCCAGTGCAGCTAAAGAACATCTTGGAAGTCTTGAACAAGCAACAGTGGACATGATTGTTGAACCATTCATGAAACCTGATGAATATTCAGTTCATTTATCGACTGAATAATTTATTTTTTATTTAATTATTATTCCTCAGTCTAGATTAAATTACAAAAAAATTAAAAAAGAAATTAAGCTTTTTTTACTTTTCCTGCTTTTGGACCTTTATCGCCTTGTTCTACTTCAAATTCAACTTCATCGCCGTCTTTGATAGTTACTCCTTCAGATAATCCTGAAGAATGAACGAAATAATCTACTCCGTCTTCAGCTGTAATAAATCCAAACCCTTTAGAATGGTTAAAAAATTTTACTTTTCCTTTCATTGTGTTTTTCACCTCTTTATAGTTTTAATGCTCTCATTATCTTATCTAATTTTGTATTTATTTCAGTTAATAAATCCGGGGAGACGTTTGATGGTCTGTCATTTCTTGGTTCATAACTATCTTTATTTCTGAAGCAATCGCTGCAATATACTGGTTTGCCTTGAGTAGGTCTGAATGGTATTTGGCATTCTTTTTTGCATTTATCACATATGGCATATTGCATTTCTAATCTTCTTTCTCCAAAGCTCTCTTCTCTGTCAAATGAGCCTCTAGACCTATGTGAGTCTGATCTAGTTCTGCTTCTGCCACCAAATGAACGTTCTTTGAATTCTCTCATGTAATTACTGACTTATGACTAATATATATGGCTTTTGGTTAATGTGGCTCTGTCCTAAAAGTCGGCAAAGCCAAGAAAATAAGTTATGACAAACTAGTCG
>JBBSYT010000045.1:0-1950 GCA_038045085.1 Nanobdellota archaeon | reverse complement strand
TCTCCTTTTTTGTCAACGGAAGAATTAGCGGAACTTTATGTTACGGTTATGGCCTTGGATCATCACCGACACCATATTAAAGATTGACAGCCAAATGTTTTTTTACTAAAGTATATTTACAAACAAAGCGAACAAAAAAGATTGATTAAAGGAAATATATAATGAATTATTCCACCTCCCTTATTGCGTTGAATAAAAATATTCGTGTGATTGAAATTGCATATGACGATGAAACTAGCATGAATCCTTACGATAAGAAAAATAATAGAAAAAGATTTAGAACATTAGATAAGACTGTAAAGATTGATGACCTGGTTGTTATTCCTACACAAACTCGCCATCTAATGACAGTAGCAAAGGTTGTGGAAGTTGATTGCCGCGTTGATTTTAAATCAAAAGATGAAATTCAATGGTTGGTAACTCGCGTTCCTACAGAAGATTACGCCAATGTTCTTGCTAAGGAAGAAGAATTTATTGATCAACTTCAAAAATCCGAAGAGCGCCGAGTTGCTGAAGAATTGAAGAAAAATTTATTGGAAATGCACAAAGACTCAAATCTTGAAAATTTTGATATCGTTGGTATGTCCACTCCAATTCTGGAACACAAACAAGCAGAATAATCCAAGTTTACCGTAGATATTTAAGCCGTGATACTGGTGCCCTTAACCTCACAGAGCGGCTGAAAACGAACGCATTCGCTTTTCGTTTTCATTCTAATGCTACGCATTAAGACTTGAAGGGAAGAGGAACCAGTGAGGTTTGAGGGCGAAGAACTACTCTTCCCGACATTTCTGCTTTTAAAAAGAATAACAGAGTTTTATCAACATTGCCTTTATGTACCAGATGTGCTGCAAAGCTAACTAAAAGAATTGACGAAGATTCAGATAAAGCATACTATTGTAGGCGTCATGGCTTTATTAGAAAAACTTTAACGTTAAAAATGGATAATATTATTACCACAGAAGGCAAAAAACTCCATGAGTGATAAAGCTGCAAAATTACAATTTATTATGTTGATTGGACTTCCCGGTTCTGGTAAATCCACATATGTTGGTAAATATCCGAAACATGATAATACGGTTGTCCTTTCAACTGATGGATATATTGAAGAAAAAGCAAAAGAACTTGGCAAGACTTATAATGAAATCTTCCGAGATTATATTGACGAGTCAACAAAGATTTTCAATGAAAATATTAAATTTGCCGTTGTAGAAAGAAAACATATCATAATTGATCAGACTAACCTGTCTGAAAAAAGCCGCAGAAGAAAACTTTCTCAAATTCCAAAACACTATGCAAAATTTGCAATCTTTTGGGAACCAGATATTGACCGGGTATGGAAAGTAAATCAAGAAAGACATTCTTTCGGAAGATCATTATCCGATCCTACTTTACAGCAAATGATTGATAATTTTGTATTTCCTACTGAGGAAGAAGGTTTTGATATAGTTATTAAACTATCAAAAAGCGCACAATAAAATGACAAAAAAATTATTTATTGATGATGAAAGATTTCCCAATGAGGCACGTGTTCTGACTTATGATCCAGAAGATTATGATATTGTTAGAACGTATCGGGAAGCTATTCGGTATATTGATGAGCATAAGCCACAGCATATTGCCTTTGACCATGATCTAGGAATTGAATCCGACGGATTTGATCAGTACGGAAAAAGAACATTGAAAACTGGCTACGATGTAGCAAAATGGCTTGTCGGTCATGATGAAGTTGTTCCCAGCAAAGGATATATCACAAAAGATTTTTCATTTACGATTCATTCTGCCAATCCGATTGGAGCAGAAAATATAAAAATGTTGCTTGACAGTTTGTGAAAAGAAGGTTAGAATCACCACATCAACATGGCCCACAAAAAAGGCGGCGGAGCCGTTTCTAAAAATAGAGATTCTGCCGGAAAAAGACTTGGCGTCAAGATGTACACAGGCCAAAAA
>JBBSYT010000044.1:0-3805 GCA_038045085.1 Nanobdellota archaeon | reverse complement strand
TCCGTAGCAATCAACTAATAATTCGTAACCAAAAACTTTTTTCTTTTCTGTCATTCTCTTTTTAGTTATGATTGAGGCACCTATTTAAAAAACTATTTATTTTGAAGGTTTTTTGGTTAATTTTACGAATTTTTCATTTGAAATTAAACGAAAAATATCCGACCAAAGATTTTTTGCTATGTTCGAACTTAGCCAAACTCCTGAGCAAAGTATTAGTAGTAATAATTACAAACTAAGAAAATTAACCCAAAAAACTATTTAAACAGCAAAGACAACCCAAAAGACATGAAACTAGGCGTATTATTCTCGGGGGGAAAGGATTCTGTTTTTGCCTGCTACAAAGCTAAGGAAAAACACGAAATTGCCTGTTTAATCGCAATTAACTCAGAAAACAAGGAAAGTTACATGTTTCACACTCCAAACATCGAACTAGTTAAACTTCAAGCACAAGCAATGGAAATTCCTTTAATTGAGCAGAAAACTCCCGGAATAAAGGAAGAAGAGCTTGAGGATTTAAGATTAGCAATAGCAAAAGCAAAAAAACAGTTTAATATTGATGGGATTGTTACAGGAGCAATAGAATCTGTTTATCAAGCAACAAGAATACAAAAGATTTGTGATGAATTAGATTTGTGGTGCTTCAATCCTTTATGGCAGGCAGATCAACTTGAACATTTGGATGAATTAGTAAAACAAGGATTCAAAATAATAATAACTGGAGTTTTTGCTGAACCATTTACTAAAAAATGGCTCGGAAGAGAAATAGATGAAAAAGCGAGAAAAGAACTTGAAAAACTTCACAAAGAATTTAAGATTAATCCTGCAGGAGAAGGAGGAGAGTTTGAAAGCTTAGTTTTAGATGGACCTAATTTTAAGAAAAAATTAGAAATTAAAGAATCTGAAACATTCTATAAGAACTTTAATGGATTATTTAAGATTAAGAAATCGGAATTGGTAGATAAAAATTAAAGCATTTCTGAAAAGTTAATTCCTTTCTTGTAATGTCCTAACTTTGCTTTCGGAAGAGACTCTATTATTTTCCAAGCTAAAAAAGTATGTTCTAAATCTGGAAAATCGTTTGTTTCAGAATTCAAAAATCTTCTAAATTTTTCCATGTATGGATTTTCTGAAGAATCTATTTCAACTCTTTTTCCGTCTATTTCAATATAACTTTCTTTTGAATTGAAAGCTTTTCCAGTAATAAATTCAAATATCTTCTCTTTTGATTCAATAATTAAATGAACGAATGTTTCAGTATCTGACTTTTTGCCTAGTTCGGATTCATACCCGTCATATTGCTTTCTTTCATATTTTATTACCTTAAAATCGGAAAAATCATCAAATAATTTAAATACGATATTCAAAAAATGACTTTGAACCATGTCTTTTAATGCACCAGTTGAGTCGTAATAGCTAGCTCTTCCTTCAAGACCTAATTTCTCAACACTGACTATTTTTAATTTTGAAAAAGTTTGTTTATGTAATGCCAATATATTCTTTTTGAACAGGTAATGATCGGAAATATGAACATCTAAATTAAACTCAGTCACGAGAGAGTGTAATTTTTTAAAATGTAATAAATCTATTCCAAATGGTTTTTCAATGAGAATCTTTAATTTGTATCCTTGTTTTTTTAACATACCAAGTTCAGCAAAAACTTTATCTAATTCAGCAGGAGGGAGGGAAATATAAATGAAATTTGTATTGAGTTTATCAAAAATAGTTAAATGAGACTTAAATATATTTTTCTCAGTAAAATCTACACTAACATAATTTAATTTTTTATCAAACTTCAAAATATGCACAGAATCGAGATATTGCTTATTATCATAAGCTTTTCTACCAAGAGCGTATATCTCAACAGGAACCTTCAAATCATGTAATGCGGGAAGAACCTTTCTCCTCACTAAATCCCCAGTTGAACCGAATATGAATAGCTTCATACCTTAAATACATACGACAAAACTTATAAATCTGATGGAAGACAATAGCATAATGATACTTATAATCGACCTCTGCTACGAAAAGGATTCTTTAAGCAGTGTTGAATTCGTACAGCCAATAAAAAGAATAGTTGAAAGTGCGCATAAAAACGTGAAGATTTTACACTTTACTGAGTTAGACAACGAAAGCATAGGACATTCAGAAAGAATAATAATGTGCGGTACTGCATTGAAAGACAATGAATTTGTTTACCACAAAGATAAGTTCGAATTCTTGAAAGATTATAAAAAACCAATTTTAGGAATTTGTGCAGGAATGCAGATGATTGGCTTAGTTTTCGGAGCAAGCATAATAAATCAAAAAGAAATTGGAATGACTCAGGTTTTAACTAAGAACGATATTTTCAAGGATAAAATGATTTCTGCCTATGAATTGCATAATCATAACACAACATTGCCTAACGGATTTGTAGAAATCGCCTACAATGACAAAGGAATGCAGGCAATAAAGAAAGATAACATATATGGAATTACGTTTCATCCAGAAGTTAGGAATAAGGACTTTATTTTAAATTTTTTGAAGTTATAAAACACCGAATGCATTCGGAATTATTTCTTAATCTTTTTATTGAAGTCAATAAGTGAAGAATTCGAGCGTTTGCGGGATAATCCCTTACAACTTTCCACTGGACAACCGCGCATGAGACTTAAATACTAGTAAATTCTAACAATTTTAAAAAAATAAAAAAAATGGCCAAATTGGCCAAAGCACCTGATTGACACCAGATGAATGCTACCAGCAATAATAAAATAGCATAATTGGTATATTAATCTTTCGCTAATAATCTCAACTCAGTTGAGAACGGCGAGGTGGCTGAATCCGGTCAAAGCGACTGGTTGAAGGCTAGTTGAATGCTACCAGCATTCGTGCGGGTTCAAATGTTCAACGTGGGAGACTGCTAGAGCTGAAACTCCCGCCCTCGCCGATTAATAAGAAAAGTTTATATGTTAGGAATGCTTTGTTTTTCGTATGAGCAAAACAGCTTCACTTGGTTATTATTGGCCATCATTATGTGATGTTCCTTCTGCCGAATTAGAAACCGGCTTGGAATCAATACTAAAAGGAGAAACTCCAAGATTGTCACGAAATTCTATTACTGTCATGAAACTTGTATTTAACAATGCTGTTGGATTTCTAGATTTACACTCGAAAGCGACAAGCGACGAATGTAATGCATATTGTTTTTTAGCAAAATCTTTAAGATTCGGGGAACAAGACAAATATTCTCGCAAAAATATTGTTGCATCTGAGAAAAAAATTAAAGCAGATATAAGAAGGCTGTCAAGTTTAGTTGAAAGACTTCCGGAGATAGACTTTAATAAACCGAGAGAAGAATACATGTTTTTAAAAGATATTCTTGGAAAAATAAAACAATATTCATATAACGCAGAACATATGAGAAGATTTTTACAATAATTAAGTTCTATATTGATTCTCGTAACCTTTATATACCTCCAATTCTCAAATAAGACTGAGGTGGTTTAACAATGTTAAACAGATATTTTAGGGCTCACCACAACAGCTTATATGTTGTGTTTAGAGTAATAGTTGGTTTGTTGTTCTTCGTACACGGAGCACAAAAGCTATTTGGATGGTTTGGAAGCAAAGGAGCGGCAGTTGCATATACGATGTTCTGGACAGCAGGAATTGTTGAAACAATAGCGGGATTGCTTATCGCGGTCGGTTTGTTTTCGAGATTAGCAGCGGTAGTTGGAGGAATCCAAATGATTGCAGCATATTTCATTGCACACTATCCAAAAGGAGTTTTGGGAAATCATGGTGAAAAAATAAGTAAATTAAT
>JBBSYT010000043.1:0-4626 GCA_038045085.1 Nanobdellota archaeon | reverse complement strand
ATAACCCCCTGGAGAGCTGAAAAAAAGCCGTGGGAAATGCTGTTCTTCGGATTCCTTTATGCATCTTTTTCTGTAGCGCTTGGATTATGGATATTCAGAGATCATGCCGGTTTAATCTCTGTTTTTTTCACAGTTATGTTTTGTATCCCTCTAATCTACAATACCCTCAAAGTTGAAGAAGAAAAGACTAATTATATTTCAGAAGAAAGATCTTTACTTAAGGAACATTCAAGAGCATTGATGTTTTTCTTATTCCTTTTCATGGGAATGACCTTTGCATTTGCAACATGGTTTGTTGTCCTTCCTTCTGAAGTAAGTCAATCTGTTTTCTCTGTTCAAATGCATACTATCGCTGATATAAATTCCAAGACCACAGGAAGTGCAGTAATGAATTCTGATATTTTATCAACAATCATTTTCAATAACGTAAGAGTTTTGACTTTTTCTCTTTTGTTTTCTTTATTTTTTGGAGCGGGCGCAATTTTTATTTTAACTTGGAATGCTTCAATAATTGCTGTAGCAATGGGGTCACTCATAAATAGTTATGTTCTTGCAACAAATTCCGGAATTATTGTTGCTCACGTTGGAGCATATTCAAATGCAGTGTTAAGATACTTCATACATGGAATACCTGAAATGGCGGCCTATTTTGTGGGTGCATTAGCCGGAGGAATAATATCTGTTGCGATAGTTAGAAAAGATGTTATGACAAAAAATTTTCAAAAAATTGCATTTGATTCATCTAATTTAATAATAATTTCAATACTTTTGCTCGTGCTTGCCGGAGTTATTGAAACATACATTACGCCGTTCTTTTATTAATCGAGAACTTTTAGCCTTCCCGGTTTAATTTCAAATACATCTCCTCTTAGAAGTAATTCAGCAATCATTTTTTCATCATCAGAATTTTTAACAATTTCACTATAAGAAACTCCAGAACTATCATCCAAATCCCTTATTTTAGAAATAATGTCATTTGAGTCGTGTTTTGGTTTTTCGCTTATAATTTCTACCTCTTCTTTTTCACTAATTTCTTCATCATTTATGTTGTTTTTTATCGCTGTCTTTTTCCAAATTGCACTCCATTTTTTATCCACATTTTTCTTTACTATTTCTGGAACTATGTACTTATCACTTCCAAATTGTCTTACCCTCCCAACTAAAAGAACAATATTTCCAACATTAACATCTATTTTTCTCTCGAAATTTCTTACAGAAATTTTTCCAGTTCCATCATCAATCAATATGTTTTGATAGTTTCCATTATCGCTCGACTCAATTATTGCACTGATTATATTTATTCTGGCAACATTTTTATCCCCAATCTTTACATAACTAGGATTCCAGCCGTCTTCTTTAACGAAAGTTCCTCTATGTATGTCGTCAATTCGAACAATATAAGCAACCTGTCTTGGTTGAATAGTTTGTTTAGATTCTTGAAACGTAGCCATGTCTTGGTTCGAATAAATCTCCGTCTCTTTTTAATCTTTCGATTAATTCATCAGTCTGCGTGTCTTCAATTCCTTTTTCCTTTGCAAGCTTCACTATCTCGCTAATAGGAATAACTTTCACATTTAACTGAGTTTCAAGCTCAGATATTATCTCCTTTAGAATATGTAATTTGCTTCTTTGTGAAGCAGTAACGCCGGTTACGATTCTGTCTATGTCAATTTTTCCGGTTTCTGGATCAATTCCTATTTGAGTAAGACAATAATGAAGAAGATCAATTGCTTTCTGTGCATCTTTTTTCTCAACTTTGGAACTTAATCTTAGTTTTGCAGAAGCTTCAGCTAATCTAACTAATGCTTCTAATTGTCTGGCAGATATTGGTACAGATTTATACCCCGAATCCCCCTCTCCGGATGAACGCATTTTCATGTAATATTTCTTAATTTCCTCCATTGCTTCATCAGTTAATGTTGGAAATATATTCTGTTTAGCATATGCTATGTATTTTCTTAAAATTTCTTTAGGAATCTCTTGCTCAATTGCTTGAGTTTGATGAAGACCGAGAATAAAACTTGCTAATTTTGAATCTTTTTCAACTTCCGGCAAATCTCTGATTGGGAAAATTAAATCGAATCTGTTAATTAATGTGCTTGGAAGATCAATTTGTTTTCCGATTGGTTCATATGGGTCAAATCTTCCTGTTTTTGGGTTTGCTGCAGCAAGCAGTGTTGTTTCACATCTCAGTGTTGCTTGAATATTTGCTTTAGAAATGGAAACCGTTTGTTGCTCAAGTGCTTCATGCATTGCTGCTCTATCTTCTTTTGTCATCTTATCTAATTCATCAATTACACAAATACCTTGGTTTGCCAGAACTAATGCTCCTGCTTCAAGACTCCATCCTCCAAGGAGTTCATCTTTAACAACTGCTGCAGTAAGTCCGGCGCCAGATGCTCCTTTTCCCGAAACATATCTTGCTTTTGGAGCAACAACTGAAACTCTTTTAAGGAGCTGACTTTTACCAGATCCAGGATCTCCAATTAGTAACATATGAATATCTCCTCTGGCGGCAACTCCATCACTTCTTAATTGTCTTACTCCTCCTAAAAGCTGCAGGACTAATGCTTCTTTTATTTTATCGTGGCCATAAATACTCGGAGCAATGGATGATGTGAATTTTTCAAATAGACGTTTATCTTTTGCCAACTTTTGAATCTGTTTAAGTTCATCTTCTGTAATTGAAAGTTCTTGGAATGCTTCTTCCATGGATTGGGTGTGATTTGCTTCTATGATTAAATCATAATTTGTTGATTTAGTGCCATCTTTTCCAAATTTCGGAAGCTCTTTTAATATTCCTATTATGCCTATTTTTGTTCCAGGGTTTGTTTTTTTATCAGACCAAGGAGAAACTAAATCTTTTTTCAATAAAATATTAATTCTTTTTGGCTGTTCCCCCCCATCTAACTGGTCTGGAACTTCTTCAAGAACAATCCCTTGTGCATCAACTAGTTCCTTGCTCACTAATCTGAATTTCCCTTTTCTTCCGCAACCGCAACTTGCAGGTTCTCTGAATTTGGAATCCAATTGCAATACTGGAATTATATTCCCGCAGCTCGGACATTCAAATCTCGAACTTATCACTTGCGGCCTTACGTCAGTTTTTTGCCTTACTAATCCTTCAACTGAAATAAATTTTGCAATATCTTTGCTTCTTATTTCTCTTATTTTAATTTTCTGAGAATGCGGAAGATTATACACCCTGACAACAAATCTATTTGGCTGTCTTGAAAAATTAAAGTTAGATATTGATATTTCTGCCGCTTTTAACACATTCTCTGGGTCTTCAAGAAGAATATTTGCCAAGTCTGGATCGAATTCCGACAATTTTGAAAAGTCAATTGCAATCCAGTCATTTCCTTTTCTTATATTTTCAGAGAGTTCTGCTTTGTAATTGGTATCAAAAAATTCTTCAAACTTCCTAACTTGTTCAGCAGCTTCCATTTTTCAAGAAGACTTATTTAACTTTCTTTAAGTTTTCAATAAGTTGTCTTACTGCAATTTGAACCTGAGCTTCACTTTTAGTTCCGGTACAAACTATTTTTCCGTTGCTGAACAACAAGAATGTCGCGTTAAATGGTTTATCTGTGTTCTTTGTTATTTTAACTTTATAAACCAATCCCGGGAATTGTTCCGGTTCGTATTCTGTGTTGTCAAGTTTCATCGCAAGACTGTTCAAATTCAAGTCCATTCCGATTCCACCCGATGCGACAATGTTTTGGATTGTTATTACTGGTGTAACTGTAATCTTCACATTGATTTTTTCAAGGCTTTGGATTATCTTGTCTATGCATTTTCTTACTTCATCAAGAGTTTTTGCTCCTGTGCATACAATTTTTCCCGAACTGAAAACCAATGCAGACGTTTTAGGTTCCTTGATTCTTATTACAAGACCAGGGAACTGCTCTGGGTTGTATTCTGTGTTGCTCAGGGTTGCAGCCATTTTCTCTAAAGGAATATCGTGTTCCAAAGAAGAAGCTACAACAATGTTGACAATTTTAATGTCTAATTTGTCTTCCGCCATATTAATTAACCCCCATTGTTTATAACTGATTTATATAATTTATAAAGAACTACCTATTTATAAATACTGCTGTTTAAGGATATAATCATTCGAGTGATACTGACCCCTTCACTTCCTGTGGAGAACTGGTCTTACAGGCTCTAAAGACCTTAAATTCGAAGTTTTATGATAAGAAACATAAGTAAGAATAAAGTGTTAATTAAGAAGGCCAGATTAGCCAAAGGAATGCACCATCAAATTTTGGGGTTGATGTTTAAGTCCAAAATTTCATATGGGTTAGTATTTAGTTTCTATATTGAAAATAAACACTATCTTCACACTTGTTTCATGAAGGAACCAATAGATATTTTATTTTTAGATTCAAATAGGCGGGTTTTGAAAGTAATGAGAAACGTTAAACCTTGGAGATTTGATATTTTCGGCAAAGGAAAGTACGTTATTGAACTTCCGGCCGGAAAATCATTCAATACTAAAATAGGCGATAAGATAAGTTTTAAATAAGAATTAAATCGTTAGATTTGATTACGGGGCCTTAGTATAGTCTGGCAGAATTTCCGCCTCCAGTTGCTAAATATTGCAGGATTCAGCGGACGACGGGG
>JBBSYT010000042.1:0-2018 GCA_038045085.1 Nanobdellota archaeon | reverse complement strand
CTAATATTAGATCGGCATCAAATACTTTTGTTACAAAAGGAAAAAGACAAACTCCTATTAGACAAGCTGAAATTGATAGATGGTGGAAGCTTGCTCCGCAATTCTTTTGTGAATCAAAAGCAATGTTAGAAAATCATCAAAGAAACAAAGATTTGATTGATTTTGAATGTATACCAGAAAAATATTCTGCTAATATTCTTCAAGCTTATGAAGAATTTGAAATTACAGGATCAAAAATAAAGATAATGGAATATTTCAGAGTTAATAAAATGCGAAACTTGATGGAACATATCGGAGATTTTTAACGATGGTTATGAGATATGGAACTGCCACTTATCAATTAGTTTACGGTAAGACCGATGAATGGGAAATTATGTTTCGTGATAGAAAAATAGCAATTTGCACAAGAGAAGATGAAGCGAAAGAGATAGTGGATGCACTCAACCGAAACTAAAGAAATCGCCAGATGCGACAGTTGTTGTGGTCATGGTAGTATGAAAAGAAGTAAATTAATCCATCCTCATAATGGAGAATATGAATATTGGATGGAAGAATGTCGTAACTGTCAAGGATCGGGATTAATTGAAATTATAACTATTCATAGCATTGAAATTAAACCATGGAAACCTTATAAAGCGAGTTTAATATATGGAACAAGTTAATTTAAAAGAATTAAAAGATTCTATTGACGCAAGAAAGGATTATTATTCGTATGCACACAAATATATTAATTGTCGGGATGATATTGTAACGGCAGCAGAAACATTTTATAAACTTGCGTCTGGTGAATATGAAATTCCAAAAGAATTGGAAGAAGATTTGAACAGAGCTTTTACCGAATATACTCATAAAGCTTTGTCAAGTAAATTCCAGTTAGGATATGAGGAAGCTTTTAGAATACTTCTATCTCCTTTTGTCACTAAGAAAGATAAAGATAATGGATTACACAATAATCACAGTTAAAATTGGTGAGGATGATTCAAATGATCCAAATGTGGAATATTTTGAGTCTGAAGAATGGGAAATATCTCCACTCTATTATAATTTACTTCATAACGGAGAAGCTGTTAAAATAACATCCGAAAATAAAGCTACATGGCTTAAACTTGCCTATGAAGAATACAGAGAATATCCAACTGAAACCTTAAGAATGTTAATTGAAATTGCAGAAATTACATGAAAAAATCAGACTATCCTAATCTCCGAGAATATCCAGAAGTAATTCATGAATTTGTAACATTAGATTTAATCCGAGAAGGATATTCTATAGGAAGATATGGAGACGGTGAATTCAAACTTATGAATGGGAAAGATTGTGTTTCTCAAAAATTTGACAAAAGACTTCATCAAGAATTAATATCCATTGCAAAATTTGGAAATACATCAAAGTTTCTTGTAGGCATTCCTAATATTCATTCTGATACAGCAAAGAAAGATTTCTGGTGGCCCTTTATAGACAAGTTTCCCTTTAAGAAATTTATTGATAAGAAATATTCTTATGCCTCATCTTTCATTACTAGACCAGATTCGGCGCAATGGATTGATACGATAGATTATTGGAAGTCCGTAAAACTCTTGTGGAAAGATAAACACGTTGTTTTGGTACGTGGTTCAGAAAAATCTTTGTTGACTCATATGTTTGACGGCGCTTCGTCTGTTCATGAAATCCTTACTCCGAGACAACATTCTTACGAAAAAATATCAGAGATTGAACTTGATATTATCAGTTCCTTGATCGGAAAAGAATCGGAACCTAAGATTATAATTTTATGTTGCGGAGCAACTGCAACTGTGTTAGCTTATAAATTATCCATGAAATCATATCATGCTGTGGACTTAGGACACTTAGGTATGTTTTTAAAAAGAAAAGATTTGAAAGAAGTAAATGAAAGAATTTAAACGTTGGTTATTTGCAGTAAGTAAATTTACGGCTTTAATTGCCGCTGTTTTGGTAGTAATGATAATTCCTATATCAATTATAATGTTTATAAAATATATAAAAAATCTCCCATTATCTA
>JBBSYT010000041.1:0-4575 GCA_038045085.1 Nanobdellota archaeon | reverse complement strand
GCGAACCTTTGGTTCGATTGTGCCTCGAAAAATGCCTGTCGTTTAACATAATGAAGCCTCACATATAATGTATATGATGCTAAAAATTGACTTTCGGGACAGAGCCCGCTTACCAATAATCTTTATATATTACTTCCAAATCTAAGCATTATGACAAAAGTATCTGAAGTAACTATTCTTAAGCTTGAAGGCAGAGTGATTGTAATCGAAGATGGAGAAAGTCCTGAAGTGCATAAAACAGATATTTCAAAGTGCATGAACTGTTTTAGTGCAGGAACTTACAGACTGCATGTTTTTGATAATCCGAAGAAAGCACTCAGTTATCAGGAACTTAATTACAAAAAATCATCAAAAGGTTATACTGGCCTTGAAAAATATTTAAAACAGAATAAATTAATTCAGTAAGCTCTTGCGAAATATACTATTTCTTTTGCTTCTTTACCGCAGTGAATGCATTTATCTCCTTTCTTCAATTTTTTATCCAAAGGAATACATCTTGTTGTAACTCCGCCGGTTTTAGTTTTTATCTGTTCTTCGCAGCTAGGAATCCCGCAGAAAGGAGCGAGAATTAATTTCTTGTCTTCATCGGCTTTAATAAATTCGTTCCATTTGCTTACTTCAACAATATTTGATTCTAAAAACTTTTTTGATTTATCATACAAATCTTTCTGCATCTTTTCAAGAACTTTATCTGCTTCAGTTTTTAATTTATCGATTGAAACAATTATCTTTTCTCCTGTGTCCCTTCTTACTAAAACTACCTGATTTTTCTCAACATCTCTCGGTCCAACTTCTATCCTCAATGGAATTCCTTTCAATTCCCATTCAGTATATTTCCAACCGGGATTTTTATCTTCTCTATTGTCTGTAAACGCATTTATTTCTTTCAGCAGTTTTTCAACTTTATTTGCAGCATCCATCACTATTTTTTTTGAATCTTCTTTGTAAATAGGAATAATTACTGCTTTCTTTTCTGTCATTTTTGGCGGAATTATCAAACCTTTGTTATCGCTGTGTAGTGCAATCATTACTCCGAGCATTCTTGTTGTTATTGCAAATGTATTCTGATATGGATGCTGTTCTTTTTCATTTTTATCGAAAAACTTTATGTTGAATGCTTTTGAAAATGTTTGTCCGTCGGAATGGAAATCGGGTCCTTGTATACCTTTTCCGCTTGGTAAAAATAACTCTATTGAATATGTGTTTTCTGCGCCTGCAAATTTCTCATTTTCTGTTTTTCTTCCAATTATTCCATAAAGAGCCATGTAATCTTTCAAGAAATCAGAATATATTTTTAATATTACATCTCGTTCTGCATCAGCTTCTTTTTTTGTTGCGTATACTGTATGACCTTCATTCCAGAGGAATTCTCTTGTTCTTAATAATGCAACAGGATTCTTGAATTCCCATCTTACAACATTATTCCATTGATTTATTTTTAATGGCAAATCTCTCCATGATCTTATCCATTTTGAATAACTATCGTACATTATTGTTTCCGATGTCGGTCTTATTGCAAGTCTTTCGCTTAATTTTGAATTTCCAGCTTCTGTTACCCATGCGACTTCAGGAGAAAATCCTTCAACATGTTTTGCTTCTCTTTTTAATAATTTTTCTGGGATAAATAATGGGAAGTAAGCATTTTTGATTCCAATTTTCTTAAATTCTTTGTCAACAACATTTTGAACAGTTTCCCATAATGAATAAACGGCAGGTCTTAAAACCATGCACCCTGATACGGAACTATAATCTGCTAATTCCGCCTTTTGAATTAATTCAATATACCATTCTGAGAAGTCTTTCTCTTTTTTAGCAGTTATTCCTTCTACCATATTGATTTAGGTTACTATGTTGTTTATAAATGTTATTTCTTGTTTAGTTGTTGATTGAATTGGTCTTATTGGTTGTTATTAAACTAAAATATCCGGCATTTGCTTTGCTACGTTCGAACTAAGCAATAAACACAGGCAAAATAATCGTAGTAATACTGACAAACAAAATAAAACTCAGTTCTCAATCTTGCTCATGTAAACGAGTATTCCTGCTGCTAAAATAATAGATAATAGTGCTCTCATTATTTTGTCAGTTAGTGTGTTTAATGCCGGTTCAAAAACAGGAGTCATTATTCCAAATATAAATATATCAAATGCATATAACAATAACAATACAGAAATTATCGTTCCAAAATATTTTATTTTCATATTCTTCCTCTCTGCCAGTCCATTATGATTGTTCTTGATACGGCATCCACGTCTGGAACTCCGCCTTTTTTTAATCTGTTAAGTTTAACTGCAATTTTTTCCAAAGCGACTTCGGGGTCGTCATTCGGTTCAACACCATAATGTTTTTCAATTCGTCCTTTTAGCAGTCTTATTAATTCTATTGCGATTAAATCCGGCTCTTTTATATTTTGTGCGTTTTTCGAGCCAATCAAAGCATGTCTTACAATATCTTGGTCGTCAATCGGAATAACTCCGGGGGTGTCTAGTAAAACAATTCTATATCCCGCTTTAACTTTTTGAATTCCTCTTGTGAACCCAGATGTTGGGGAAGATCTTGCTTTTGTTGAGCCACAAAGTGCATTTATTACAGAACTTTTTCCAGTATTTGGATAACCAACAACACCAACTACAATTATATCTTTTCTTCCTACTTCCATGATTCTTGTTTTTAGAATTGTTGTTCCTAATCTTTCTTTAGAAGAAACATAAACTGGATTAGAAAGTCCTTTTACTTGGTCTCTGATTAATTCTTTATCAATTAAATCGATTTTGTTTACAACATGAATTAATTTCTTATCCATCTTTTCAATTCTTTTTTCAATTTCAGCATTTCTTGTTTCAGCAATTAACCTTGCATCTAACACTTCTAGAACTACATCGGACTGTCTGATTACGTCATCGACCATCCCCCAATAGTGTTGTTTTGCCATTTTACATATTCTGTTTTATTTCACAAACTCAACGTGATCCATGTCTTCAAATTGTCTGTCTCCAGTCAAGAACTTTATACTTAATGACTGTGCTAATGTATAGCCTATGCAATCCACATAAGATAGGTCTCTTTTTTTAAATGAATTTCTAAACTCATTAGCATTTTTTATTATTTCATCACTAATTTCTACTGTAAATTGCACTAAAGAGTCGTAATACTTATCGGCATAGTCCTTTCCATATTTAGATAGTAATCCATAGTGGAGCTCCATCAAATTGAGCTTCGTAGTAATAATCGCAATATCTTTTGTATACTTGCTATAGTTCTCGTTGCCTTCTATTATCTCAAAAAAGGCATAAGAATCAAAAAATAATGTTCTTACCATCCTTTTCTAACCATATCTTTAAATTCTTGTCCAGACATTTTTCTTTTTAATGACCCAAACATTTTTTGGAGATTGGCTTCTTTAACTACTTCGATCACAATTTTCTCATTTTCTTTGAGATGTTTTTTCTCCATAACTTCTTTCGGAAGGACTATCCCGTACGAATTCCCCCATTTTTTAATCACTACTTCCTCTGCCATGGTATCACCTAAATTATACTTAAGTATAACTAATATTTAAATGTTTCTATCTCTTCTTTGTAAAAATTTTGAGGGGTACAAGTTTTTAGTGTTAGTCGGTGATTAATTCTAGAAATGAGCCTACTCGGATTCCCACATAAGGGTTTCACCCTTATCAACCGAATGCTACACTCGCTTTGCTCGGTAGCAACAACTGATATTTATCTTAAATGAGCCCAGGAGGATTTGAACCCCCCTTTTCCGGTCCGAAGCCGAATGTACTATCCAGGCTATACTATGGGCCCTTAGAACTTACTTTACTAACTTGCTTTATATAGTTTTACCCTATCGAAAACCTTTTATATCACCTATTAGTGATAATTCAATACAATGGCAAACGAATACAAATTTTACAGAATAACTGAAGGACAACACCAAGGCAAAGTGGGAGCAATTTTCCCAAATGGTTCTAAACGAACTTATTTGAGCCCCATGCATGCACTTGATTTTGCAAAGCAAATTGCATCAAATGCGAGAATTTCAATCGATGACAAGTTGAATCAAATGCCAGTTAACGGTTCTCAAAAAAAAGGATTTGTCGGTACTGAACTAAGAAAAATCATACATGATTATGCTCTTAGGGAAAACAGTTCTGAAAGAGAATTAGTCGGTACAAGAGACTAATCTATTTTCTTTTTATATTTATTTCAATTGTAGAAACTCTTACTTTTCTTCCTTCCTTATTTGTGAATTCTTCGGAATTTAGTTTCACATCATTAATGTGTGCTTGATCTTTTAAAAATCTGTTTGTAATAACTTGAGACGCATCAATTGCCGTCTGCATGAATTTGCCTCTGGCTTTTAGCGTTATTTCTGAAGCATTTTTTGAGGTAAAATGCATCACTGCTGCAGTTACATAATTCATTAAAGGCTTTTCTCCTACGAAGAACGAATTATCTGTCTTTTCAGGCGTCATGAGTATGATTAGTCTAAATTTTTCCTAATACGCCGTGTTACGTAGCCTGCTATAATATTTCTAATTTTCTTAGATTGAATGTCAGCTCTTGCAGATACTAA
>JBBSYT010000040.1:3446-17892 GCA_038045085.1 Nanobdellota archaeon | reverse complement strand
TCCCCCCCATTAGTTCATTCCTGAGTTCTGCTCTAATCTCAACCTTTAATTTTTCTATGTCAACGGGTAATTCTCTTTCAAAAGATTCTTTTTTTATAGAACTATTATCTTCTCTAATAGGAACAACTTGGATTTCTTCCTCATCTTTATCTGCGGGAGCATTCCAAAAATGAAGTTTCGCCATATTTATTTTTCTGACTCTGACAAGATTTTTCCCGTCCAATACATGTAGTCTTGCAAGAACTGTATGTCTCGATAGATTAAGTTTTTTAATTATGCCAGCAATAGTGAGTCCATCCGGGTAGCTCTTTAAAAGATGAATTATTTTTCTCATTATTTTATCATCTAGAATGCTTGCATTATCGTTAACTTCGCAAACATTATGCTCTGCTAATTTTTCTTTGTCAGAAATGGTACTACTTCCGGAATTTTCAAGATGACGAATGCTTTTATTCAAATCGTCTATTTTACTTCGAAGAGCAGTTAAATTATCGGGGGTTTCTTTGCCACTTTTGTGTGCTTCTTTTTCGAGCCATTTTTCAGCATCACGAATAGCCTGCTTAATATGTCTAATTCCCTCAGTCATCCTATTTGAAATATACTATGGCCATTTATAAATGTTTTTATATATGATAGATGAGTAGTGTATTTAAGTAGTGTATTTAAGTAGTGTATTTAAGTAGTGTATTTAAGTAGTATATTTAAGTAGTGTATTTAAGTAGTATATTTAAGTAGTGTATTTAAGTAGTGTATTTAAGTAGTATAGTCATATATGATAATCGAAAACAGAAGCTACAGACGCCGTAGTGGTATTTTAAGAAAAATATAACTTATAAATATTAAGATTCTTTGAACTTGTTAGACAATGAGTTTCATAAAAGATTAACTATTACTTAACTTTTAACGGAATATTGAGTTTCTTGATTTGCAAACTTAGGTTTAGCAATAATTTTGTAGCGCATAATGCTGTGATGGCTGCAACTATTCCGGTAAGTGTCCACACAAAATTAAACAAAAGAGAGTTTGTAATACTGACATCCAGTCGTGCAAGGCTTCCACCCATCCATCTCAATGAAGAAAAGATATACGAGATTAACAAAATTTTAACTATTCTTTTAAGATCACCAGATGGAAGTTTACTGTAAGAAAGATAGATAACAAAAGGTGTTAAGATGGCAACCACAAAGATAATAATGTGCAATATCAGTTCAGTATTGGAAACCATTAACCGTTTTGAATGAATGATGTATATAAGTTTTACTACTTGATGGCTTTATCAAAAAATATTAAAACAGAATCTGAGGCATTATATGGAGGTTCTTGAAGGATTTAAATGGCTAAAAGTTAAGTTTGCGATAAATTGGTTAATTGATGATACACAATAGACGAAAGTTTTATATATGAGTTCTTATATATCTTTATATAAGATGACACAAATATTAATGCACAGTCCAACACTAGATTCTGTTCTTATGGTAGAAAGAATAATAGAAAAGAACAGTCAGGAATTTGGTAAATATCAATTATGGAAAAAACTTCCAAAAAAAATGATGTATCAAACTTTCCAGACAATACTTGATTACCTGGAATCTTCCGGCAAGATTATGATTGACAAAGATGGCATTGTTATGTGGACATATAATCCGAAAGGTATAAAGAAAATTATTGCAAAGGGTGTTAAACTCAGATGAATGATAAAAGCATAAACGTTACATTTAGCGATAAGAAAATAGAAGATGAATTTGAATCTTTGAAAAAAGGAAAATTTGAAGACAAGGAACTTCATAAATTCATTGACAGAGCAATAACTGATTTAAAAAAGAACTCGATGTGCGGAACAAAAATAGAAAAAAGGTTATGGCCAAAAGAATATAAACAAAAATATTATATTACAAATTTATGGAAATATGATTTGCCAAATGCCTGGAGATTGATTTATACAATTCAAACAACCGATGTAATGATTCTTAGCGTTATTCTTGAATGGTTTGACCATAAAGAATATGAAAGAAAATTTAAGTACCGAAATTTTTTTAGAATCTCATTTCATTCAATCTTTGCAATCTTTTCTCCATTGGCGGATGAGTGCTAAACAAAGCAACTAAATTCTCTCCTTTGAATGGATTATCGATAAATAATGAAGCCATTGCTTTATTTCCATTTCTCATAGGATTAACCGCAATTCCTGCATGTATTTTCTTTAAAGCTGATGCAAGTGATTTTGAATCTTTCAAAATTGAAGCACCCGAAGCATCTGCCAAGTATTCTCTTGAACGTGAAATTGCTAATTGAATAATCATTGCAACCAACGGGGTTACAATAATTAAAAGTAGCATCCCAAAAATATTCCCATTTCCTCGTTGATCTCGATTTCCAAACATTAAACCCCATTGCGCCATTTGTGCGATATAAGAAATAGTTCCAGCAATAACCGACGCGATAGTCGCGATTAAAATGTCTCGGTTTTTAACATGAGAAATTTCGTGAGCAATAACTCCTTTTAATTCATCTTTCGATAATAAACTTAAAATCCCTTCAGTGCAGGCAACTGCCGCATGTTTTGGATTTCTTCCGGTTGCGAAAGCGTTTGGAGAAGAATTTGGAATAATATAAACACTCGGCATTGGAATTTTTGCTTTTTGAGCAACTTCCTGAACCAATCGATACAACCAATGAGACTTAGCAACTGGTTTTGCACCTTGCATTTTAAGAACAATTTTATCTGAAAAGAAGTAAGTAACAAAATTCATTACGAAAACAAACATTAAAGCGAAAGTAAACCCTTGTGCTCCCCATAAGCTTCCAACCCACAGTAAAAGACCAGTAAGTAAACCAAGAAGAGCTACTGTTTTTAACCCATTAGTTAACATCCCCATAATACGAAGTAAAGAATGCTGATTTAAAAGGCTTGTGAATAATAAAGAAAAAGTGAGCAGTGACGACTCTCAATGTTTAAGTCGCACCTCGGCCAGATTATTCTCGTTTAATAACTAACAAAAAAGTTAAGAACGAATAACAAGAATAGCACCGGCTCGACCCTTTCTGAAAATTGTTAACTGCCGTACCTCCGTAGGAGCCAAGTTCCTCCCCGGCAAAATCTTTGTTCATTTAATGAGTCTCGCGTAGTGATGCTATTCTTGAAAGTACAATATACCCCCACTGGACAACTGCACAATACCTTAATAAATAAACAAAATATCAAAAATGCATGATAGATTTGGGGAGTTGTTTAAGATACTACAAGAGACAAGATATTCAAAAAGCCATAGTTAGATCTGCTCAAGAAAGAGAAGTTTCTGTGAGGTATCTAGATGGTGGCTTTGGAAAAAGACCAGACATCTTAGCCAATGATTCTGATGTTCTTGAAAATGTAAAAATGAAAGTGAGTTCTTTTCATTGTTCTGAAGAAATTTGGGTCAATCCGCTGCAAATAAGCACGAACATGAGAAAAGACGACTTATCGAGATTGAGAAAAGGATGGGATTTGGTTTTAGATATTGACTGCCCATACTGGGAAATTTCAAAACTAACAACTTGGCTTTTTATTGAAGCATTAAAACGCCACGGAATAAAATCAATAAGTCTGAAATTCTCTGGAAACAAAGGATTTCATATTGGAGTTCCATTCAAAGCATTTCCGGAAATTGTACCAGGAAAAGATATTCTTACTAAAGACTACTTCCCAGATGGACCAAGAAGAATTGCGCAATATTTGGTAAGTTATATTGAAAATAATTTAATCGAGATAGAGAACAACGAAGTTGTAAATTTTGGAGGAAAAGCAAAATATAATTTTGAAAAATTAAAAGAAATAACAGGGGGGAAAATAGAAGAATTAACTTATTTGATAAAAAACGGAAGAAAAATAAAAGAAAAAGTAAAATCCAACCAAATAGTAAAATACCACTATCCTTGCTCTTGCGGCAATACTGAAATAATTGATGTGAGTTTAGATTATATTAAATGCAAAAAATGCGGCTCATTGGTAAGACCATTATCTTACGAAAACAAGAAAGATGAAATTAAAGCGGAAAGAAAATTCAATTCATCATCAATAGTTAATGTCGATACAGTTTTAATTGCCCCAAGACATTTATACAGAATGGTCTACTCTCTGCATGAAAAATCTGGACTAGCCAGCGTCCCAATTGACACAAATAGAGTTTTATTGTTTGAAAAAGATGAAGCAAAGCCAGAAAATGTACTAATAAGCAATCTAACATTTCTAGACGATTCCAACACTAAAAAAGGAGAAGCAGAAGATTTGCTTATCAAAGCATTTGACTTCCGGCCGGCAATAGAAACAGAAGAAGAGGAAAGAAAACTAAAAAAAACATTCTCTAATATAAGCATAGAAACTGTAACTCAAAAAATTCCGGAGGAGTTATTCTCTCCATGTATAAAAAATATATTAAATGGCGGGTTGAAAGATGGAAAGAAAAGAAGTTTATTTATATTAATCAATTTCTTAACGAGTGTTGGATGGAATTATGAAGAAATTAAAGAAAGACTCGATACCTGGAATAAAACAAATCTTGAACAATTAAGAGAAAATTTATTAGTGACTCATATAAATTACCATAAGCAGCAGAAAAAGAACGTTCTTCCTCCGAATTGCCCAAAACGAGAAAACAATATACCAATAACTCACCAGCAAAACTATTATGTTGATTTACAATTTTGTCAACCTGACGGATTATGTGCAAGAATTAAAAATCCTGTTCAATATGCTAAAAAAAGAGCTTGGTTACTAAATCAAAATATTCCAAAAAGAAGAGGTAAGAAAAGTGAAAAACGTCAAATCTAAGATTTGTCTAGTTCATTTCGCAGGCGATGCTCAATGAACAGATGTGAATGGTGCGGAACTGACCCCCTCTACGTAAAATATCATGATGAAGAGTGGGGAGTTCCTTCACACAACGACAGACATTTGTTTGAAATGTTAATACTTGAAGGTGCACAGGCTGGGTTAAACTGGAGCACTATTCTTAAAAAAAGAAATAATTACAAAAAAGCATTTAATAACTTTGACATTAAGAAAATTGCAAAATATGATTCCAAAAAAGTAAAAGAACTTCTTTCAAACGCAGGAATTGTTAGGAACAAACTAAAAATTAATTCAGCAATACAGAATGCAAATGCATTTTTGGAAATTAGAAAGGAATTCAAAAGTTTTGACAAATATATATGGAGATTTGTTGATGATAAACAAATAAAAAATAAGTTCAAAACAATAAAAGAACTGCCTGCTAAAACCAAAGAATCAGATGAAATGAGCAAGGACTTGAAGAAAAGAGGGTTTAATTTTGTCGGTTCTACAATTTGCTATGCATTTATGCAGGCAATTGGAATGACAAATGACCACATTGTTGAGTGTCACAAATGGAAACATTTGAAATAAATTCTATTGAAGAACTGGAAAAATTGAGTGAAAAAGTTACATGGCAGTATTTTGAAAAGCTTGTTGCATTTATTTTTGAGAAAAATGACTATGATGTTAAACGGAATGTTGTTTTAACAAATAGCGATAGTAAAAGACAGTTTGATGTTATTGCAAAGAAAAATAACATAACGTATTTAATTGAATGCAAGAGATGGAAAAGCAGAGTTGGCGTAGTTTCGGCAATACAAGATGCGGTTGAAATTCATTTAGAACGCGGTAAATTTTATTCTGAATTATTCCCAGAAGAACAAACATATCCTTTATTGGTTATGCCACTACAAGGAATGCCGGAAAATCATCAAGATGTGTTTATAGTTCCATTGTTAAGCTTAAACTGGTTTTTGAACAACAATTAGTTTTGACTATATTCAAAAAAAGTTGTCTAAAATATTAACGATATATTTAAATAGCATCACCTCAGTAAAATAAATATGATAACATTACCTAAACTCGATTATGCATACGACGCATTAGAACCTTGGATAGATGCCCGAACAATGGAGATTCATTTAACTAAACATCACCAAACATATATTGACAAGTATAATGCGGCAATTAAAGGAACAGAATTGGAAGGAAAAGATGTTCATGAAGTGTTAAGAGATTTAAGTAAAGTTCCTGAAAATATAAGGAATGCTGTACGTAATCATGGCGGAGGACATGTTAATCATTTATTATTTTGGAAAATAATGGGACCCAATGCAGGAGGAGTTCCAACCGGTAAATTATTTGAAGCAATAGAAACTAAATGGAATAATTTTGAAACTTTTCAAAAAGAATTTTCTGATGCGGCATTAAATAGATTTGGTTCAGGATGGGCTTGGTTAGTTTTGAATAAAGGAAAATTGGAAATTACTTCAACTGCAAATCAAGATAGCCCGTTATCAGAAGGAAAGATTCCACTTTTAGGAATTGACGTGTGGGAACATGCCTATTATTTAAAATACCAACAAAAAAGAGCAGAATACGTTACAAACTTCTGGAATGTAATAAATTGGGAAGAAGTAAGCAGAAGATTTCTTTGAAAATTTGAAGATGATTAGTTATGTTTTATACTTAGAATAAATAACTTCCATATAGTAAATAACTAAACAAAAACTTTAAATAAGACCTCTTTAGATTATGTTAACTATGGTTAACCACAAGTTACTACATCCTCAAGAAATAGAGACTTTCTACGTAATTCCGACCATAAGAAAGCACTTCGCTGCTGCTTTGATTAAACAAGGAATGATGCAAAAGGATGTTGCTAAAATATTCGGAATTACAACATCTTCTATTAGCCAATACACAAGCAAGAAAAGAGGAAATGAACTTGAATTTACAAAAGATGTTTTATATGAAATTGAAAATTCAGCTAAAAAAATAAAAGATCAAGGTTCATATATTGCAGAAACACAAAGACTGTTAAGATACATAAGAACTTCCAAAACAATATGCAATATCCATAAAATGTTTTCCGACATGCCTGCAGATTGTAATCCAGATGCAATAGGATGTGGACATTCGACATATAAGGCGATGATAAAATGAATACAGAAGCAAAAGAATTTCAGCCAAGCAGAGAAATATACGATGAAGCCGATAATCACATCCCTAAATTTACAGCAAAGCCCGGATTAACCGAAGAACTAGTTAAAAAAATATCTCAGGACAAGAATGAACCGGAATGGATGCTTAACAAAAGATTGAAAGGATTAGAATTATTCAATAAAACACCTTTGCCCAGGTGGGGACCTGATTTATCTGGACTGAATTTAGATTCAATTATTTATTATATTGACCCAAATACGAAAGAATCTAGAGAGTGGAAAGATGTTCCAGAAGAAATTAAAAAAACATTCGACAAACTAGGAATTCCTGAAGCAGAAAAGAGTGTCCTCGCAGGAGTTGGAGCACAATATGATTCAAATATTGTGTATCATAGATTAAAATCAGACTTAGAAGAAAAAGGAGTCATCTTTGAAAATATGGATGTTGCATTACAAAAATATCCCGAGATGGTTAAAAAATATTTTATGACAAGTTGCATTCCACTAACAACTCACAAATTTACAATGCTTCATGCCGCAGTTTGGAGTGGAGGAACATTCATTTACGTTCCTAAAAATGTAAAAGTTGATTTACCTTTACAAGCATATTTCAGAATGAATGCTGAAAAAGGAGGACAGTTTGAGCATACGTTAATTATTGTTGATGAAGGGGCTGAATTGCATTATATTGAGGGTTGCCTGGCAAAGGGAACTTTAGTAGCAACGAATCCAGATTATAAAGCAGTTGAAGAAATAAAATCGGGCGACAGAGTTTTAACTCATAATGGTAGATATAAAGAAGTCAAAGGCATCTCAACCATTCCTTATTCAGGAGACATGTACAAAATAAGTTGTTATGGCGACTCAACAAGCGAAATTGAAGCTACGTTCAATCACCCATTTTTATGGGTCGGGAGACAAAGAGAAAATGAAAAAAATAGTACTTGGAAACCCGAATGGAATATTCCAAAATACATGAACAAACTTGATTACTTGGCGTTACCGATAAACAAGACAATAGTTTTCAATGACCATCATGAATACGAAGTCATAAAAGGAAATGGTAGACACGGATTTAAAAATGTAAATAAAAAGATAAAATGCGACAAGGATTTCTTCAGGCTTATTGGATATTTCCTATCTGAAGGGAGTATTAGTGGAGGGTATTATGTTAATTTCTCATTTGGAGAAAAGGAAACAAGGTTCATAGAAGATGTTGAAAGATTAGTTAAAAAAGTATTTGAAATAAAAACAACAAGAACGTATCATAAAAAGAACCACGGCATTAATGTCGTTATAAGTTCTGTTGAAATTGTTAGAATGTTAAGGGAATTTGGAAAGTCGTGCGATACAAAGCAAATACCTCATTGGATGATGCTTGAAGATCCTGAGAAGCAAAAAGAACTTATCAAAGGATTGTGGTACGGTGATGGTAATTATTATAAGAAAATGCACAAGAGTGGCTTCAAAGAAAATCTTAGATATTGCACAACTTCAGAGAAACTTGCAAAACAAGTTAGAGACATTCTATTAAGATGCAAAGTTTTTGGATTCATCAATAAGAGAGATAGGTCAAAAGAAAACAGAAAGGCCATGTACACTGTTGGCGTTGGTGGAGAATTTATGATTCCTTTGGCTAAGATTCTCGGAGTTAAAGATGTAGCTGTGCAGATGCATGGTAAGAAAAGAGCAACTAGATTTTACATTGATGATAATTTTGCTTATTTGCCAATTAAGAGTATAACAAAGAAAGCCGTTAAGAATTGTCCAGTTTATGACTTATCGATAGATGGGGATGAAAGCTTTGTAGCGAATTTTGCTACTGTTCATAATTGTTCCTCGCCAAGATATCAGCAGTCTTCTCTTCATGCGGGTTGCGTTGAGATTCATGTTCTAGCAAATGCAAAGATGAAATACACTTCAATAGAGAATTGGAGCAAGAATGTTTACAATCTTAACACAAAAAGAGCAATAGTACAAAAAGATGCCAACATTAAATGGGTGAATGGAAATACAGGCTGTTTAACTGGAGATTCTAAAATATTTACAAATCCAAAAGGACCGGTTAATATTAAATCAATAAAAAAAGGGGATAAAGTATACGTTTGGGATGAAAAAACAAATAGAATAAAGAAGTCAATAGTTAAAAATAAAATATATAGCGGTGAAAAGAAAATTTATAAGTTAGAAGCCGGCGGAAGAGAAATAGAAGCCTCCGGAAATCATCCTTTCTTAACATTAACTAGAAGAAAGAATAATCCCGAACATAAAAAAGGTTTTTTCCATCATGAATGGGTTCCACTTGAAAAATTAAATGAAGGAGATCTTGTTTGTATAACAAAGAGACTACCAATAGAAGGAAAATCTTATACCTTGCCGCAGTTGAAAGTTGGCGAAGTAATTAAGAGTAAAAATCAATACTCTTCTTTTGAAATGAATACCTCTTATTTGCATAATAATAATATAAAAATACCTAAACAAACGAATGATGATTTCATGTGGTTAATGGGCTTATTACTTGGCGACGGTCATGTTGATATTAAACAAAACAAAATAAATATAGCAACTCATGAAACTGAAGATTAGAGGGACCAATTGATAAGAACATTAAAAGAATTATTTATCTATGACGTTACTGAGAAAAAAGAAAGATATATTGTAATAAATTCTAAAACATTATGCAGATTATTTGCTGAAATTGGTTTTAGTGGGAATGCTGACACTAAATCAATTCCGAATTGGGTATTCACTTTACCCGAGTCTCAAATATTAAATTTTTTAGCAGGATATTTTGATTCCGACGGACATGTTCATAAAAATTCGGTAGCAATTACCAGTATTAATAAAAAAATGCTAGAAGAAGTCAGATTGTTATCAATAATTGTCGGATTTGGAACGTCTAGAATTTTTAAGCACGGCCTAGCAAGAAAACAAAATATTTTAGGGCGTATATGCAATGTGAAAGACTCTTGGAGAATACATTTAACTGGTAAAAAAATAAAAGAACTTCCAGTACGGTGTTTAAGGAAAAATAGAAAAATAGAAAAATGCAATCCAAAAAGAAGTTATGTTTCAGCGAAAGGGTTTAACATAAGAAGTAAAGTTAATGAAGAGATTGGATTCACGAAAATTGAAAAAATAAACTATGTCGGGATAAAACCAACATATGATATTGAAGTTGAAAATTATCACAACTTCATAGCTAATGGTCTAGTAGTGCATAATTCTTGCGTCACCATGTTATATCCTATGTCAGTTTTAGTTGGAGAAGGATCATCTTCTGAATCGGTAGGAATTGCTTTTGCGGGACCTGGACAAAATCAAGATACAGGTGGAAAAGTTTTGCATTTGGCTCCAAATACAACTTCAATGATTGATTCTAAATCAATTTCTAAAGGAGGAGGAATTGCAACATACCGAGGTTCAATAGAAATACGTCCTGAAGCAACTAATTCGAGAGCATTCATGAAATGCAATGGATTGATTTTGGATGCAATTTCTAAATCTGATGCAATTCCTATTTTGAAAATTGAAAATTCAGAAGTTGAAGCTGCACACGAAGCAACGGTTGGTAAAATAGGAGATGAAGAGATATTTTATTTGATGTCCAGAGGATTAAATCATAATGAAGCAGTAAACATGATTGTTTCTGGATTTATTGAGCCAATAACTAAGGCTTTGCCTTTAGAATATGCTATCGAACTAAATAAATTAATTGAAATAGAGATTGAGGGGCATTAATTCTTATGAATCAAAACGATTTCCCAATATTAAAACAGAAAGTAAATGGCAAGAGATTAATTTATTTGGACAATGCGGCCACGTCGCAAAAGCCAACTAGTGTAATCAATGCAATCTCTGAATATTACGAAACAATTAACTCAAACACACACAGGGGAACACATACATTAGCTACCAAAGCAACAGATGCTTTTGAAAAAACGAGAGAATTGGTTGCGAAGTTCATTAATTCTGATACAGAAGAAATAGTGTTCACAAAAGGAACAACCGAGAGTTTAAACTTAATTGCTCATGGATTGAAAAATACATTAAAGAAAGGTGATGAAATTATTTTAACATCCATGGAGCATCACTCAAATATTGTTCCATGGCAGACGATTGCAAAGGAAACTGGCGCAGTGATAAGGTATATACCATTATCCGATAAACACGAATTAGAATTTGTGGGATTAAACAAGATACTTGGTCCGAGAACAAAAATTGTCTCTATAACTCATATGTCAAATGTTCTTGGAACAATCAATCCTGTTGAAACTCTAGCAAGAATGGCCCATAAAGTGGGGGCATTATTCATAATTGATGCCGCACAATCAGTTCCTCATCAAAAAATTGATGTTAAGAAGCTAAATTGTGATTTCTTAGCTTTTTCTGCACATAAAATGATGGGACCGACTGGGGTTGGTGTTTTGTATGGTAAAAAACAACTTTTAGAAAAGCTAGAACCATTAAACTACGGCGGGCACATGATTAAAGAAGTTACTTTTGAAAAATCATCGTGGAATGATGTTCCTTACAAATTTGAAGGCGGAACACAAAACATTTCAGGGGTTATTGCCTTTGGAAAAGCGATTGATTACATAAATAAAATAGGAATAAACAATATTCAGAAACATTGCAATGAAATAACTCAATATGCTCTGAGTAAATTAAAAGAAATAAAACAAGTCAAAGTCCTTGGACCTAAAGAAAGAGGACCAGCAGTATCATTCCACATTGAAGGAATGCATTCGCATGATGTTTCTGAATTATTAGACAGAGAAGGTGTTGCAGTTCGTGGCGGTCATCATTGTGCAATGCCTTTGATGAAAGTTTTAAATATTTCCGGATGTTCAAGAGCTTCATTTTATTTGTATAATACTAAAGAAGACGTAGATATATTCATTGAAGCATTAAATAAAGCGATAAAGGTGTTTAAATTATGAATAAAGAACACTTTGAGAAACATTCAAATGAAATAGAAACCGGATTAAATGAAGAGGAATTAATCTACAAAGAAAATATACTTGACCATTACAAACATCCGCACAACAAAGGAAAAATAAAACACAATGCTTCTTGCAGGGAATTAAATCCTATATGCGGGGATGAAATAACTGCGTTTTTAGAAATCGAAAATGAAAAAATTGAGAATATTTCATTTGAAGGGCACGGTTGTGCAATATCTCAAGCAGGAATTTCAATCTTAACGGATGAAATCAAAGGAAAAGATGTTAAAGAAATAAAAAAGATGAAATCTGAAGACATTTACAAATTATTAGGAATACCAATAAGTGTGAATAGAATAAAATGTGCATTACTATCACTAAAAGCAACACAAGGAGCAATAAAGAACTATGAAACTAGAAATAATTGATTTACATGTTGAAGTTGCTGGAAAAGAAATACTTAAAGGGATTACAGCTACATTTGAAAAGGGGAAAATAATTGCCTTAATGGGACCAAATGGATCAGGAAAATCAACTTTAGCGCTTACATTAGCTGGCCATCCGAAATATAAAATAACTAAAGGAAAAATAATTCTTGACGGAAAGGATATTACAAAAGAAACTCCAGATTCAAGAGCCAAACAAGGATTATTTTTATCATTCCAACATCCTCAAGAAATAACTGGAGTTAATTTAACAACTTTCTTAAAATCCGCATTGCAAAATGTTAAAGGAAAGAAGATTGATGTCATATCATTCCATAAATTATTGAAAGAAAAAATGCAAGAATTAGGAATTGAAGAACAATTCAAACAGAGATATCTTAATGTTGGTTTTTCTGGCGGAGAGAAAAAAAGAATGGAAATATTACAATTATCATTACTGGAACCTAAATACGCAATTCTCGACGAAACTGATTCGGGACTTGACATCGATTCTTTAAAATTAGTTTGTGATGCAATAAATAAAGTAAAAAAAGAGGAAATGGGAATAATATTAATCACACACTACAACAGAATATTGAAGTTTATTGAACCCGACCAAGTTCACGTTCTTTACAAAGGAAAGATAGTAAAATCAGGCGGAAAAGAACTTGCTCATCAAATAGAAGAAAATGGATTTAAAGATTATTTGGCATAACTTTCTTTTCTGCTATTCTTAAGTGCTCACGATATGTTGATAATGAAGATTTCATTTGCTTGGCTAAGTCTCTAAGTTCAATCTTTCTTGGATAATTATAATATCCTGATTTGATTGCTAAGTTTAAGGCTTCTTTTTGTTTGTCTGTTAATTCTGGAAGAACTCCAACGATAGATATATTTTTGATTTTCTCCTTTTTGAATTTTAATAATTCAGCAATTCTGTGTTTCTTTAAGAAATGAAGTAATTTTTCAATCTTGCTTCTCTTCCAACTTGCAATCTCCACAATATATTCTCCCGTTGGATAAAGCATAACTGGTTTTATATACAATATTAGCGGGTCGTACATAATATATGTGTCCATTGATTCTTTTATCACTATGATAAAGAAGTCCCCGCTTGATTCAAGAAAGATGACACGTTTATCATTTGCTAGTTCATTTAAACAATTTCGTTTGTTATCTTTAGTCCCATAAACTATGCCGGAGATTGTTGTTTGCATAAAATTTCCAACTTTATGGGAAGAAACGGGATAACCCGCCATAGTTACGTTATGCTTTACCGCAAACTTCCTGAATACGCCTTCTTGTTCTAAAAGTCTTATTTTTGCTGTCCACATAGCTTTGTGGTAACTTTCGTCTTATTTAAGCTTTTCTTAATACCCGCACTATTGTGGGTAAAGGATTAAATGACAAGAATAACAATAAATAAACTAAGAAATAACAAAAAAATATGAAAAAAGAAATTGTAGGTTACACAGAAGTAAATCCTTATAAAAAAGGAGTGACGCATGTAGCGCTCTGGTTGCAGGTAGATCTAAGCTATGTCTTTGCAACATATTCTGGAGCCGATAAGTTTCCAAAGACATTGCCTGATGCAGTTGCACTTCTCCCCATAAAGGCCGCAAAAGAGATTTATAAATTTAAAAAGCGGACATTAGAAGAAAGAGTCAAACTTCTAAAACAAAAAGCAAGAAAAGATGCGGAGGATGAAGCTTATGCAAGAGGAGTAGCACGCGCAGAATACAATAGAGGATGGGAAGAAACATTTAGACGTGCAGCTGAAGACTGGGACGACAAACATGAAAAAGGCAGTTGGGCCAGCGGATGGTAGTCTATTTAGTGATTAATTATTGCAGCAACAGCAATAGCCGCAGTCTCTATTCTTAATGTATTCTTAGAAATTGATGTTTTAACGAATCCTTTGCTTTCTGTTTCTTTAATTTCTTCTTCAGTAAATCCACCTTCTGGGCCAATAAGAACTAATGTGCTTCCTGTGCCTAATTTTTTTAGTTTACTTCCGTCAATATTTAAAATAAGTTTATTATCAAACTTTAATTTTATAACATCACCAAAATCTGTCAATTGCTTTAATTCGGGAATCCA
>JBBSYT010000040.1:0-3436 GCA_038045085.1 Nanobdellota archaeon | reverse complement strand
CAATCAATATTCTTTTCAGTCTTTCTTGTTTCGTTTCTCTTGGCATTACAATTGAACGTTTGGTATTCATCAGCATAATAGTAGAAACATTTAATTCCGTTAATTTTTGTAACATAAAATCTAGTCGATCTCCTTTTGGAACAGCAACCGCAATTGTTAGTGACTCTTCTTTTGGAAATTCATGAACTTCGAATATTTCAATTTCATCCCCAATCTGACCTCGGTCAGATGGGCCCATTTTGGCTTTGCCAAAATTGGGCTTAGAAATAATCTTACCAGCACCGACTTTTCCTTTCCCGTCAAAAACAGCAACTTTTTCATTTTCATAATGCCGTTTAACTTTGATATGCCTGGATTCGTCAGAGCTTAATCTAATTACTCCTTTTTGCACATTCTCAGCATAGAACCAGTCTAGATTGCGGATGTTCATAACATATTGGACTAACATCTCTTTCTTTAATATTACTATATTATTTATCTTCCATATAGAATATATAACACAACATATATACCACAGAATATACGTCATGTTCTCACTAATAAGAAGCACAACGTTTATAAATCACCCCTAGAGACTAATTTCTGGAAACAACGACTACAGCAATGTAACCGTTTAAGAGCCTGGAAAAGCAATTTTTCAGTACGAATACCAATTCGTTCTAGAAATTTTAGGCTCCAATTAGAAAATGTCAAACGTAAGAAAACCGAGAGCAGGAAGCATGCAAGTCTGGCCTAGAATTAGAGCCAATAGACAATATCCAAGAGTCAGATCATGGGCACCTTCAACTGAAAAAAAAGCTTTGGGATTCGCCGGATACAAAGTCGGCATGACTCACATCATTCACGTTAACAACATTAAAACCTCAAAAACAAAAGGGGAAGAAATTTTTTGTCCGGTGACCGTGATTGAATGTCCACCGCTCAAAGTCGCTGCCGTCCGCCTTTATTCTCAAAATGCTTATGGTTCTCAACCAAAAACCCAATTCAACTCAAAAACTCTCGATAAAGAACTCGAAAGAAAAACAATAAAAGCAAAAAAACAAAACGAAGAAAATTTATCCAAAATTTCTGCAAATGATTTCGATGATTTGACACTAGTTGTTTACACTCAACCAAAACTTTTAGGATTAAAAAAGACTCCAGAATTATTTGAAATAGGTTTGGGCGGTTCTAAAGAAGATAAATTATCATATGCAAAAGAAAAATTGGGGAAAGAAATCACAATTAAAGAAGTTTTCTCCGAAGGAAATCAGGCGGATATTCATGCAGTAACAACAGGAAAGGGGTATCAAGGTCCTCTAAAAAGATTTGGAATCACAAGAAGAAGACACAAATCCGAAAAATCCATCAGAAACCCGGGTTCATTGGGTGGTTGGAGAGCGCAAGGACATGTCATGTACAGAGTTGCACATGCAGGTCAAATGGGTTACCATACGAGAACAGAATACAACAAACAAATATTAAAAATTGGAGATAAGCCCGAAGAAATTAATGTTAAGGGCGGATTCCCTCATTTCGGAAATGTAAAAAATACTTATGTCATGTTCAGAGGTTCAATTGCCGGACCGCAAAAAAGATTGATAAGATTTAATGCGCCAATAAGGCCTAATAAGAAAATAACGAAAGAAGCGCCAAGCATAGTTTACACAAGTTTAGCATCCAAACAATGAACGGCAAAGCCGTTCAATCCCCAATTCGAACAAAGTTCGAACGGGCCCAGAAAAGCTATTAGCTTTTCTTGGGTTTAGGAACAAAGTTCCTAAAACAATAATAATATTCAACCGATGATGAAGTTATCCCCATCTGATTGATGATGATAACATCGATGTGCTGATGGTTGATGATAATCAACCCCGCACGAGAACTCGAGCGATGGTTGATAACAATAAGAAAGAAAATGAAAGCGAGAATACTGGACATACACAAAACTGAAAAAGGAAGCAAGGATTTGCCTATTCAATTTAGTGAACAGATTCGCTGGGATTTAATACAAAGAGCAGTTATTTCTTTACAAAACGAAAGAAGACAGGCATATGGTGTAAAACATGGCGCCGGTCTAAGGCAGGTTTCTGAAGTATCCAGACGTAGAAGAGACTACAAAGGAACTTATGGTGCAGGAATATCAAGAGTACCTAGAAAAATAATGTCCAGAAATGGAACAAGAATGAATTGGGTTGGTGCAATTGCTCCGGGAACAGTTGGAGGAAGGCAAGCTCATCCGCCTAGTGCAGAAAGAAATTGGTCTCAGAAAATAAATGAAAAAGAAAACAGAAAAGCAATAAGAAGCGCGATTTCTGCAACTATGATTATTGAATTAACAAAAAGAAGAGGACATTTAGTTCCAAAAGAATTTCCATTCGTATTAGATAACAAGATTGAAGCGGTTTCAAAAACTAAAGAAGTTGAAAATATATTGGATAAATTAGGATTTACTCAAGAGTTAGAAAGAACTGCAAAATCGAGCATCAGATCTGGTTCAGGAAAGCACAGAGGAAGAAAATATCACAATAAAATAGGTCCTTTATTTGTTGTTTCTCAAAACTGTCCTTTAATAAAGGCGGCGGCAAACATTCCAGGAGTGAATGTTGTTCAAGTTCAAAATCTTAATGCTGAAATTTTAGCACCAGGATGTCATGCAGGAAGACTTACATTATGGAGTGAAGGGGCAATTGACGTTTTAACAAAGCAAAACATGTATACGGATGACTATCAAGGTCCAAAACAAATCAAAGAAGAAAAAATTGAAACTAAGAAAGAAATGAAAAGAAGCAAAACTATCGCTAACAAAAAAGAAAACCCCGGAAAAATAATAGTAAAAAATAATAGTAAAATAAAAAAGAGTGAATAAAAATGGCTACAATAATAAGACCATCCGCAACTGAAAAATCAATCAGACTAATGGAATCAGAAAACAAGCTAATATTTGTTGTTGACCTTAAAGCAACAAAGAAAGTAATACAAAAAGAATTAGAAACTATGTTTAAAGTTAAAATCACAAAAGTTACAACACATATAACGCCAGCCGGAGAGAAAAAAGCTTATGTCACATTCAGTCGTGAAACACCTGCAATTGATATTGCGACACAGTTAGGTTTAATGTAAAAATGGGAAAGAACATTATTCAGCAAGCAAGAGGAAAGGGAGGCCCGAGATATAGGGCGCCTAGTTTCAATTACTTAGGAGAGGCTAAACACAGAAACTTTGATAATCAAATTGTTCAAGGAATAATTACAGACATAAAGCATTGCCCAGGACATTATGCTCCATTAAGCAGGGTTCGTTACCAAAACGGAGAAATCTGCTGGTTAATAACTCCAGACGGAGTTAAAGTTGGGGATAAAGTTAAATCTGGGTTAACTGCACCAGTCGGAACAGGAAATACTGTTTCATTAAAAAATATACCAGAAGGAACTCAAATTTATAATATAGAGAAAGC
>JBBSYT010000039.1:0-1521 GCA_038045085.1 Nanobdellota archaeon | reverse complement strand
CTTATCAACAAATTTCTCAAATAATCCGTTTACGTTTGTTGCAATTTTCGTTTCAAAATCATATTTTTCAGCACAAAAATATGCTATTAATATTTTTTGTTTTTTAAACAAACCGAACATGTTAGACTTTCTTTCCACCGTGTCTGAATCCGCGAAGCTTATTTTTCTCTAATTTAGCTAAAATTTCTTTTTCTATATCAATTTTTTGACCTGCACAAAGATCTAAACAGCGGATCATTACATCAGCTATTTCTTCTGCAAAATGTGTTCTATTATCTTTACGGAAGTCTTCTAAAGCTTCGCTAACTTCGGAGTGAATAAGAGCAAGAATTGTAGGAATTTTATATTTATCATTCCAATCTTCTGGTTTGGTTACATCCCAACCATTAGCTTGATTTATTTTTCTTGTTTCTTTTGCTAATTTGTCCAGAGTGTTTATTATACTGTGGCAATCTCTTATTGGAGTCGTCTGTTTGTTTTTCTTTGAAAGCATGGACTTTTCCTAATGGAGTGTTTTCGTCTAGTATGTTGCCAGGGAGTTCAGCTAACATTTTTGGAAGATTCTTTTTTAGAATTCCGTTAACAATTGAAGATTTATAAATATTGCCAAATATTTCTCTTGAAATATCACTATATCCTGCTACAGAACATAACTCAAGCATTTCCCATACTTCGTTATCCAAATGAATATTAAACGCTAGAATGTGACCCATTTGCTGCACCTATTAATTCAGCAGCTAAAGCGCGTGCTTCATTTGCTGTCATGTAAATATGTCCATCATTTGATGGAGGTGATATTATTAATTCTACAGGTTGAGTTGGTCTTCCATTTGCATGTACAGCGTGACGAAAATCGAGGATAACAACTCTTATATCATGATTAGCAGTGTTAATCATGGAACAAAGAATTCCATTTTAGGACCCTGAGCAGCCATGAATTGCTTTGTAGCGTTAGACTGCATTTGTTTCATCTCTGCATCTCTAGCAGGAACAAATTTTGCAAAAGCATCTAACAGATTGTTGGCTTCAATTGGGAATTCTATCGGACAAGGTTTGACATCTCTAACATTTAAACCTTCAAAAAATTTAACACCAATAACTTCTTTTCCTTTAAAACCAGCATGTATAGCCATCAAAATTGGTTTACCATCATCTCCAAAAGATGGAGTGATTGATTCTATAATATGACCAGTTTTTTCATTTACGTAATTTTCGATTCTGTAGATCATACCGTTTAAATACATCAAAAATTATAATTTTTGTTTATTCAAATCTTCTGCATATTTTAATAATCTTTCTCTATCTGATTTAATAGTTAACACTATTAAATCATTAACATACTTTAGTGGATCAGCAGATTTTTCAAGTTCTTTAACTATATCATTACTTGTTCTATTGTTAAATATTGGTTTTTCAATTATAGATTTTTCTACTTTTACTAATGATGGCAATACTGGATATCCATCAACTATTATTTCTCCTAATGGTTTACCATTTTTTAAAATAACATTAACACGTTTT
>JBBSYT010000038.1:0-3547 GCA_038045085.1 Nanobdellota archaeon | reverse complement strand
ATAAGTCTTCTTTTTTATAAAATCACCAGAGTATAGTTCTTCTAGCACCATTTTAATTAATAAGTATTGCTAAGAGTATATAAATGTTTTATGCATTTGTCCAGTAATGGAAGACATAGAAAAGATAGTTAAGGAAGCTTATGTAAATTTCTTAGAAAGCACAAATACTTACAATGAATTAGTAAAAAAAGAAGGAATAAGCGCAGAAATTCTTATTAACCGCCGTCTAGCCATCCTGCACAAATCAGCTCACATAATGAGAACAAAAGCGCAAAGCATATGGATGTTAAGAGAAGCCATGAAAAATGGCTATATTCCAGGCACGCTTAAAACATCATACAATAAAGAAACGAGGATGTATGAAGACCTGGGGCATAGTTTGCTATGGGATTTCTCAATACTGAGAGTTCTCCCTCTTGTAGCAAATGAAGCACTTACGGGGGAAAAAACAACAGTTTATCTCGCGGATTCTTTTGATATTGATTTCAGAAACGAAGATCCTAAATATTGGGAAAAAATATTAGATATGGAAGAAGATCACGCCAAAAGAGAACTTGGGCGGGCGGTATTTGAAATGACAAAGTATTCTATTTAAACGCCATACAAGGCAAACTTATCAACTGAACACATAACCATTGTTATCAATTTATCATCTTTATATGAATAATACGAAAGAACATCTTGCTGGGATAATAGACAATTATTAAAAGGATGAGTGTGCATCGTTATAATTGAATCTTCACATTTGTTTGAACTTACGCTTATTGGAGTCGCAAAATATGTTTTTGGTTTGTAAAATGAAGAAATAAAATAAGTATTATTAATTATTTTTCCTTTCAAGCACAAACTTATTTCAGTTAATTGATTTTGCAAATAAACTTCTTTTAAATCTTGATAAACATCATCTTGAAATAAAATTGTTTGTTTTTCTGTTTCTATTTTATTGTTTTTAATTTGTTTTTGTTCGGCTAAGCTTTGAACGACATCACTTGGAATAAGAAAGCTTAGCATCAATAAAATTAAGAATAAACTGATTACAATGTTTGTGATTTTCCTTATTTTCCTTTGAAGTTCTGTTTCTTCTTCTTCAATTTGATTTGTTGCGATTATGAACTTTTCGACATTACTAACTGCAAAACATCATGCGTCGAATAAACAACAAAGTCTTTTCTATTTTTCAGCCCTTTTTCATTCGACCAAACAGGACATCTCAATTTCAACGCCAATGCAAAATATGGAACATCTTTTGGATGATCAGCAAGAATAGATGCGGCTTCAGTTAGAAAGTCACTAAATTCTTCTGCAGGAACGATAGTTATTAGTTTATTTAAAATTTCAAAAATATCGTTAAACTCCTCGTCTGTTCTGTGAGTTTTATCAAGTATTTCTGCTTTATTTTTGTAAAATTCTTCAAGTAAATATTCCGGCGCAAATAGGCGTATATTTTCATCTAACATCAGCTCTACATTTACACTCTCTTTAATTAGAGAAGCAAAGAGAATATTTGCGTCTACCACCAAATCCATGACTATGCAAGGTTTCTATACCGCGCAGAAACTGCTTTATTGACTTTTTTTCCAAGTTCAAGAGCGTCTGCTTCAGTCAATCTGCTGTTTTTAGTGAATTCTTTAAATTTCTTAAGGAGTAATATTTTGTTTTTAATTGCTTCTCTAGCTACAGCGGACCAATTCACGTCAGCGAAAGAGTCCATCTCATTCTTGATTTCTTCCGGAACAGACAATGTTATGCTCACCATATTTTACGTATAATATGTTTAAATATTTAAATGTTTCGAATTTGATTTAAAACAAACGAAAAGAGTAGCCAACATACCTTCAGCCGAAAAATTCTGTACGTATAACGTAAAAAAGCCCCCATAATGAAGGCAAAATAGACTCCGGGGATAGAGCCACAGCCTTAGTAACCTTTATAAATGACCTATTAACCCAATATATTATTACCTGTGATTTATGACGTCCTAAGGGACTGAATGAGGAAATAGCTTACTATTTCTTAACAGGTTGAGGAAAACACAAAATGTCAGATAAAAAGGAACTTGCTTTACAAGCAGTTGAAGTCGCAAAAAACAGCGGTAAAATTAGAAAAGGAACTAACGAAGTAACTAAGGCTTTAGAAAAAGGAATTGCAAAGCTTGTTGTTTACGCAAAAGACGTACAGCCGGCAGAAATTGTTATGCATCTTCCAATTCTAGCAAAAGAAAAGAATGTGCCTTGTGTTGAAGTTGATTCTAAAGAAGAATTAGGAGCAGCAGCGGGTATCGGAATGCCGACTGCAAGCGTAGCGATTGTCAACGAAGGAGAAGCAAAGAAAATAATTGCACAATTAAAAATAGAATAAAATGGGCAGCGATAAACCAACTAAGAAACCTTTGGTTATGAATGAGACCAAGGATCAGAAAGCACCAGAACAAAAAAGTTCTAATCAGGTATACTTTTCACAGGCAACTCCAGCAAGAGTTGAAGAAATAATGGGAAGAACTGGA
This sequence comes from Nanobdellota archaeon, assembly GCA_038045085.1. Lineage (GTDB taxonomy): Archaea > Nanobdellota > Nanobdellia > Woesearchaeales > UBA10107 > UBA10107. The sequence goes on along the minus strand of JBBSYT010000038.1, from coordinate 1,044 downwards.
ACAAGAGGAGAAGTAACTCAGGTTAGATGCAAGGTTTTAGCTGGAAGAGATGAAAGTAAATTCTTAAGAAGAAATGTTAGAGGTCCAATTCAAATTGGAGATATATTAATGCTTAGAGAAACAGAATACGAAGCTCAGAAGATGGGCGGAAAAGGCAGAAAATAATGAAATGCACGTTCTGCGGATACGAAATTGAAAGAGGAACAGGAAAGATAAAGTTCATGAAGGATGAAAGAATAGTTAATCTTTGCGGAACTAAATGTGAAAAGAACATGTTCAAATTAAGAAGGGTTCCTCGTGAAACAGCATGGACTGCAGATTACAAAGCTGCAAAAACCATGAGAATGGCGACTGAAGCTCATCAAAAGAAAGAAAATAAATCTGAAATAAAAAAAGTAAAAACAGAAATCAAGAAAGCCTCTGCAAAATAATAGTAATTTAGTTACAAAATAAAAAAGAGTTAAGTAAAATATAACCAAAATGACAACTCAACAATGTTTAGTTTTAATTAAACCAGACGGAATTATAAAGGCATTAACTGGCGACATCATTTTAAAATTATCAGAAGTGAATTTAAAAATTGTTGGCGCCAAAATTGTGAATGTTCAAAGAGAATTTGCTGAAAAGCACTATCATAAATTAAAATCTGAGCAAATCGCAAAATATGGTGAAAAAAAAGGGACTAAAATATATGAAGACACGCTAAAATATATCCTCGGAGAGTTCCATACAAAAAGAATAATGGCTTTGGTTTATGAAGGGGAAGACTCTATTGCTAAAATAAGAAAATTAGCAGGGGCAACTAATCCTGAAGAAGCTGAACCGACTACAATAAGAGGAAAATACGGAAGAATTCATTCAACAACCGGCGTTTTTGAAAACGTCATGCATGCTTCAGAAGAACCAGAAGATGCTGAAAGAGAAATTAAACTTTGGTTTTCACCGGATGAATTGATAAACCGAATATATCCTCACGAAGTAAAAAAAGAGGCAGTTGAACACTGTGTTTGGAAGTAATATATGGTGGACGAAAAATTAGCAAAA
>JBBSYT010000037.1:0-5327 GCA_038045085.1 Nanobdellota archaeon | reverse complement strand
CAAAATATTTCTATTTTATTCTCCCCAATCTTAAAATTATTATTTGAGTATGACAAACGAGAATTGGGGGCAGACCGGGCTTTAGCAAGACAATACGCTTCAAGTCCTATTCAAAGTTTGCATAATGACAAAGGACTTTGGATTTTAACTTTGCTGCAGTCCGTTTCATCAAAACTTCCAGAATTGGAGCAAAATGAGCAGAAGCGCATTAAAGTTAGACAATCTATCTTGGCAATCAATGAAACTATTCTGAAAGATTACCTTGCAAAACGAAGTCTCATACAGGATGCAGTAAGCAATGTAAAAAGACAGATTATGTCAAATAATACTACTACAAAAATAGGAGATGTCAATTACAAAATGAAGCATGTTGATGAGCAAGTCAAAACGGCAGAAGAAAACAGAAAAAAGCACGAAAATGAGATTTCAACGCTCAATCCTGAGAAAGATTTATTAATGCTGGAAAAGAAACTTAGTTTATTAGGCAAGGTTAAGATAATATGACTGAAGTTGACAGTTTTACAAAAAAATTTACAAAGGACAGAATAAGCAACGTTGTTCAGATAAATAGAAATTTCTTTCAGGTTAATGAAGAATTAATGAATTTTAAAGCTAAAATAAAACAAGAGCCGTTTGCTCTTGGAACATACCTTGGTTCTGGAAAACCATTCCATCCTGGCGTTGCTTTACTTGATTGGTTGGATAAAAGAACTGAAAATTATATTGTTATTGATAAAAAAGCAGCCTGGTTGTTTCTTTGTGGGAGAGATCTATTCGCCGAATCGGTTATTAGGCAAAATGTTAATGATGGAAAACTAGTTCTTATTAAAAATGAAAATGATGAAGTTCTTGGCTTAGGAGAAAGAACAGGAAGAAAAGTTTCAATCAAGAATTTATTAGACAAAGGTGATTTCTTAAGACGAGAGAGGCATTAAACTTTCCTTATTCTATAGATTAAAAGTTAAAATAATTTATTATCTAAAAGTTGGTTATTGCTACTGAAATCCTTTTAATCACAATAAATCCATATCCCCATGTCAATGGCATCCACAAAGGAATATTTCCTGCGGCCGTTCCTGTGAATGTTTGGAATCCAACAACATTAACTGCCCATAACTCAATACTTAATCCGACTAATGCTCCGAGTAAAAGTATTGCCCACTCTCTTTTTTCGTATTTAATTTTAAATGAAACGAGTATTATGATTGCATAAAGTGCCGTTAGTAATATGTTGTTTTTCCAGAAGAAAACAAGAAGTATTTTTCCAATAATGATGGGGATTAACTCCGAGAATATGAAGAAAATGAGATTTGTAACTGATTTCATAATGTGATAATATTAAACGTTCTATTTAAACTTTCCTTATTCTTGCAATAAAGAATCTAGGGTTGACTTCGCTACGCTCGTCTCTCAAGTTTTTTCGTAGCTATTGGACATTTTTTATTTTGGTTACGAAAAAACCTTCGGAGTTATTATCCTGCGGCCATATTCTTAGGCATTTTTTAACTTCCGGATTATAAGTTTCTCCTTCGAATGAAGTAAAACATTCACTTCTTTCAATATTCAGTTTAATTTCTTCCAATTTAGCGTTAGGAAACTTTTCCAATAACCAAGAAACAACTCCTTCATCTTCTTGCGGTTCCATGGTGCAAGTAGAATAAACCAAAACTCCGTTTGATTTTAAGTTGTTGAATGCAACAGCAATAAGTTTTTTTTGCAATCCTGATAATCTTTCAATTAATCCAGGATTCCAGTCGTTTGCTGAACGAGCACTCTTCATTATTGTTCCTGTTCCAGAACAAGGTGCATCAAGTAATATTTTATCGAACTTTCCTTTAATGAATTGTCCCTGGGATTTCATTATAGCAATATTTTTTAATCCCATTCTTTGAACATTTATCCCTAATGAAGCAAGTCTGTCTCCAGTAATGTCATTTGCTAAAATAATTCCCGTATTTTTCATGTATTGTCCAATTTGTGTTGTTTTAGAACCGGGAGCGGCGGCAACATCAAGAACAACATCGTTTTCTTCGGGATTCAAGACAATGGGGGGAATCATTGAAGCTGATTCTTGAACATAAAAATAACCTAAGGCGTGTTCAAGTAAATTTCCTAAATCTGTTCTTTCTCCCTCAATCCAGAATCCTTCTTTGCACCACGGAATTGGAGTTAAAACAAATCCCCGAGTTTCTAACCTTTTCTTCAAGTCATTAACAGAAATCTTTAATGTGTTGACGCGAATACTTTTTCTGAGCCATTCGGTTGAAGCCTTTTCAAATTTATTCCAGTCTGTTAATTTCGAGTATCTTTCAATGAATTTTTCTTTGAATATCGGCTTTTCCATGAACCTGTGGATTTCAACTCTATTAATATATCTTTCTGATTGTCTTTACTTAATGACAACATTTAAAAATAAGCTGTATTTTGCGAAGTCGTGACATACAGAAGAGAATTAGGAACCTTGCTTAACACAGAGACAGAAACTGATTTGCAAAGCTTAGTGCAAACATCAGATACTGCATCTTACTTTTTAGGAATTTGTCATGGGGCTGGAGCTATTTACCGATTAAAAGACGGAACAACAATCTTTAGATTAAGGGGGGACAAACTCGATAACGAATTCTATCAAAAAGACGTATTTCCTTTAGCAAAACGTTATCTTTCAGAAAATATTAAATTAAATCAGGATATAAAGGAAAGAATGTCCAAAAAAGAGAAATATTCTGTTCCTGTACTTCATATAGCCTCTCCAAATGTTCTAAAAATATTTCAAGAATATTTAGGATTTCCTATTGGAAAAAAGAATAAATATTCCATTCCTAAATTAATTCTTAATTCAAATGTTTCTTCTAAAAGATTTTTCTTGAAAGGAATGATTGCTACGGCTGGAACAATCATGATTGATAAAAAGAAAGATTATGCAAGGGTAGAATTCCGAGATAAACCGGCATCATTACTTGAAGATATAAAGTCTTGTTTTAGAAGTTCGTATGGAATTAATGTATCGATAGGGAAAACAAGAGCTTCAATTAAAAATGGAGATGCAATTAAATTGTATGCAGAAGGAGCGATAGTTCACCCTCATCATTTATCTAGATTTTCTTAACCATATAGGGTCCTTCTAATTTATATCCCAATTTTTTATAGTAAGGACGTACTCCAATTCCGGAAATAACAACAATCTTCTTTTTCTTATCTTTTTTTGCCTGAGTTTCTGCCATTTCAAGTAATTTCTTTCCAACTCCTTTATGCTGTATCTCTCCTTTTTCTCCAATTGGAACTACAGAACCATAAACATGCAGCTCTCTTATTAATGCAGAATCTTTTGTTATTTCTTTTCTTAAGATTTGAGAGGGATATCTCATTCTTATGAATCCAACGATTGCATCCTGCTTCTTAGTATCTGCAGAGATGAAAAATTCTTTTCCTTCAGAAGCATTATATTTCATTGTATTGTAAACTATTTCATCGTTTGAATCATGTCTTCCTAATTCTCTGCATCTTATGCATTGACAGACTATCCCTTTTTTCTTAGCAGATTCATCAACATGCTGTCTTAAATTGCTTAAAATTCCATGTTCCATAAATTTTGGAGGAATATCTCTTTGGACACGCATTATTCTGCAGTATTTTTCAACAAATCTTTCTCCCTCTGCAATTATTTCTGCTGCTTGCTCAGTTGTTAAAGGCTTGAAGTTTCCGCTTTTCATTTCCAAATAAAGCAAAGTTCCTCTTGAAACCATGCAAGGATAAATTTTCATCATGTCAGGACGGAAATTTTCATTTTCGAATAATTCCTTAAATGCCTGAATATCCCTCTCTCTCGTCATTAAAGGCAATCCTATCATAAAATGAAAATTAAGTTTGAATCCCAAATCTTTCAATATTCTTATGCTTTCAATTGTTTCCTTGAGGTCATGTCCTCTGTTAATTTTTTTCAAAACATCATCGTGAAGAGTTTGAACTCCAAGTTCAACTCTTGTACATCCCAATCTCAACATTTCATTTCCGTGCTTTAACAATCCCCAATCCGGTTTTGTTTCAATTGTTAATCCAATGCATCTTACTTTTGAGCTCTCGTTTCTTTTTTGTTCTTTTTCTAGAGTTGTTTTTTTCTTTAATTTTTTTATTTTTTCAATTATCCTTTGAGTCATGTCTTCTTCAAACGTATGAGGTAATTCAAAGAATTCCTTGAATTTGTCAAGGTCTAACTCATTTTTCTTGAAGAATTCTTTTGAGAAGTCATTTAATGCTTTAAAGCAATCAGTTACAAACTCTTCCTGGTATTCTTTCGGAGTTGCAGGAAACGTTCCGCCCATTATGATTAATTCAACTTTATCTATATTGTGTCCAAGAAGAATATATTGTTCTAATCTGTTAAAAACTTGAACGTATGCATCGTAATCAGCTCTTTTTCCTCGCATGGTTGCCGGTTCATGTCCTGTATAGCTTTGAGGGGTATCTCCAAATGCGCTTTTTAATCCGCCTGGGCACATAGTGCATCTCCCGTGCGGACAGGAAGATGGTTTAGTCATAACTGCTACTGGAGAAACTCCTGAAATTGTTCTTGTTGTTTTGGTATGAATATATTTTTTTAAAAAAGTCTGGTCTTTTTTGTCAGCTTTTAAAAGGATTTCAATATTTGTTGGGATTCTTTTTGTATTATATTCTTTTGCAAACCTAGTTTTTAATCCTTCTATATCTTCTTTTTTATACTTCTTAGTCTTAATTTCTTCAATTATTTTGGTGAAAAAGTCTTGCATAGATTAGAAAAACATGGTTAACTATATAAGGATGTCGGGTTAATTTCTTGCATATTTTTCTGAATAAAGCATGATTTTATCCTCTGATATTCTTTGCCCAGTTGCTCCGGTTTCTTTCAGGTTTTTAATGGCTTCATCTGACAGCGTTATTCCGTATTGCTGTATATTTTCAAATCTGCAGTTAAAAGGCATTAGTGTCCTTCTTATCATTTCATCTTTTTCAATTATTCCTCTTGTGATTATTAATGGTTTAATGTAGTATCCTTCTCTTAATTGAGTAACTTTTATTTCACCTTCCAGCGCATCTCCGTTATCTAATGCGATTATTTCATTTAAAGAAAGTGTTATATCCATTTCAAGAGATTCTGCACTTCTAAACGCTTTCATGAATGTTTTAACTAAGAACTATTATTTAACTTTATTGTCATCAAGTTTGTGGCTTAAAAAGTTAGCATCCCTGGTTAGATTAGCACCAGTTACCGAGCGATTTTATGTTAATTTAGAAAATGCGCTAAAGGGGATGCTCCCTACGGGACTTTAGCGACTTCTGATAAAGCAGAATTA